>DOJM01000601.1:635-3070 GCA_003529225.1 Paenibacillus sp. | reverse complement strand
ATTGCATCGGATGTAAAGCTACAGTTGCTCAGGTACAAGGAAGTACCTGATGAAAGGGAGGCTTTTCGTCCCAAAAGCGCTATATCATGCAGAAAAAAGAGCATGATTGGACAGCATATAAATGTGTTTACCGCTACTTAAGAATACAGACAAGCATGTGGAATGTCCACTGTATAGAAGGAGCATGAATAATTTGAAAACATTCGCAGAATTTGGCTTGGAGCCAAAAGTGCTACAAGCAATCACAGAGTTAGGATTTGAGGAGGCAACACCGATACAGGAGCAGTCAATCCCACTCGCATTGACTGGGTCGGATCTGATTGGTCAAGCACAGACTGGTACAGGTAAGACTGCTGCTTTTGGTATCCCCCTCATTTCGAAGATTAATCGAGAAGACGAAAAAATTCTGGCACTTATTATGGCACCAACACGTGAGTTGGCCATTCAAGTATCAGAAGAAATCGGTAAGCTAAGCCGTTTTAAAGGTCTTCGTTCGTTGGCAATTTATGGCGGACAAGATATTGGTCGCCAAATCCGTGGTCTTAAGAAGAAACCGCAAATTATTATTGGTACACCAGGACGTTTGCTTGACCATATCAACCGTAAAACCATTCGTTTGGATGATGTTCAAACTGTTGTATTGGATGAAGCAGATGAAATGCTGGATATGGGCTTTATGGAAGATATTCAGACCATCCTCAAGCTCGTTCCTGAAGAGCGTCAAACTATGTTGTTCTCGGCTACAATGCCTCCAAACATTCAACGTCTTGCACAGCAATTCCTGAACAACCCGCAACACGTCTCCGTTATACCGAAACAAATCAGTGCTCCGCTGATTGATCAAGCATATGTTGAAGTACCTGAACGTCAAAAGTTCGAAGCACTTAGTCGTTTGATTGATATGGAATCACCTGAGCTTGCAATCGTGTTCGGACGCACGAAGCGCCGGGTTGATGAGCTTGCAGAAGCTTTGCAAAAACGTGGATACTCTGCTGATGGATTACATGGTGACTTGTCCCAGAACCAACGTGATGCTGTAATGCGTAAATTCCGTGATGGCAGCATTGATGTGCTGGTAGCTACTGACGTAGCAGCTCGTGGTTTGGACGTATCCGGCGTTACTCATGTAATTAACTTTGACTTGCCACAAGATCCAGAAAGCTATGTACNNCCGTATCGGTCGTACTGGTCGCGCTGGTAAAGAAGGTACAGCTTGGTCTTTCGTTACTCCACGCGAAATGGATCACCTGCATTTGATCGAACGCGTTACTCGTCACCGTATTACTCGTAAACCATTGCCAACTATGGCTGAGGCTATTGAAGGTAAACAACGCGTAACAGCAGAGCGCTTACTTGAAATGGTTGAGAGTGGTGAATTGAATGAGTACAAAGGTATTTCTATTCAATTGCTTGAGCAATATGATTCCGTCCAATTGCTGTCAGCTGCAATGAAGCTTCTGACTGGTGATAAGAAGGATTCTGCAATTGAATTGACTCCTGAAGATCCAATCCGTGCTAAACGTCGTGGTGGTAAGAACGACATTCGCAGTGGCCGCAAACCTAATGGTGGTTATGGTGGCAACCGTGGTACTTCCGGTGNNACGTGACAACAGCGGTGGCGGAAGTCGTGGTGGCTACAGCAGCGGTGGCAGTAACTATGGTAGCGGCAGTGGCGGTTATGGCGGTGGCTATAAAGGCAACCGTGATGGCGCAGCTAGCCGTGATGGTGGAGCGAACCGCAGTGCGGACCGCAAACCATCTACTCGCCCAAGCAGCACAAGCACACGTCCAGCTAAACGCGAAGATTTCGATAATTAATACTTGATCAAAACCTGCGGGTGATGATTTATCAAAATACAAAGAAGACGAGATGCCGAATAGCGGTTCTCGTCTTCTTTTTGCTGGAATATAAGGGTGTTTAAATGAATTAGCGGCTTTTTTATATGAAAGTACGAGTGATGATAACGAGCAGAATAAACAATACGAGGATCGTACCAGTGGAAGTCCAGCCGCCGTGGCCAACAGGTGAGGGCATACAATAACCTCCTTTAGAATGTGGTGATTCTGGAAATTGTTATAATTACATTCCCATAATATGGACTTTATAGACTTAATGTATAGACGATGACCTAGAATTCAGAAAGTTGGGCTATGGAAAAGAGTAGGTCAAATGAGGTATAGTTAAGATAAGCAGTATGCAAGAGACAGAGGAGGAAGGGAATTGGAGTTTAAAGGAGCAATGGGCGGTTTATACCGCATCACAGAATGGATTACACGTATCGCAGCTAGTAATATCTTATGGGCACTATGTTCCGCCCCGTTTTTATTTTTTGGATTGATGAAATTGATGATGCTTGGGACAAGCTCAGGTGGAGTAAATGAGCAGCTTACATTGAACTGGGCTATGGGGATTCTTGCGCCATTTACAGTTTTTC
>DOJM01000601.1:0-601 GCA_003529225.1 Paenibacillus sp. | reverse complement strand
AAAGAAAATTATTTAAAAAGTATGCTCGGTGGTATTATCTACACATTGATGTTCGTTATTATGTACGTCGATGTAACGGTTTACATGACACAAATGCCTAACTTCAGAATTGTTGGTATTTTGATGTTAGTGCTCATGATTATTTTGTCGGTGTCCATGTTTAACTTCTTTTCTATTGTCGTTCATTATCAAATGAGCTTTAAACAAGTGATGACTAACTCAATATTGTTGACTATAGCACGTCCAATTCGCGTGTTCTCAACTTTAATTGCAGCTGCAGTGCTAGCTTATATTGGTCTTAGATATCCAGCACTGTATTTCATCTGTATTCCATCGTTGATTGCGATGGCTGCTTTCTTTAACTTCTATGCTACCTATAATAAACTGCAATTGCAGGTGGAGCAGAAGAAACTGAAAGAGGAAGAAGAGCGAGAAGCTGCTTTGATCAATCAAGATGATGACGATGACGACGACGATTATGAAGATGATGTTGAGGATAAAGATGTAAAACGTATTTAAAGACGAGTATTAAGCATCGGAAATCGTCAGTAATTTAATTCCAATGTAAAATAAAGCGCATACAGGTTTACTTTTTCGTTAA
>DOJM01000161.1 GCA_003529225.1 Paenibacillus sp. | reverse complement strand
GGCCCTGATAAATCTGCAGGGTCTCTACGGAAAATATCATAAAGCTGTACATCGTCTGTTAAGAGAATATAGAGAGAAGGATTTTTTTTCGATTATGATTCGCATTCTAGCATACGGTCTATTTTGCTACAGGATTTGGACAATCACAAGCAAGTACGGTCTGAAGAAAGCATAAATCTTATGAAGGAGCGATGGTCGTCTCATGAATGGATTTATCATGACAGCTTATTTAATAATCATGTCCATGCTTTGAAGTTGATGCGGTTACCTCAGGCGAAGTTGCTGGGGTTACTGTATTCGTTAATCGATAAATGGAATCTTTTATTTTATCGTGTGAGCTTAGTGAAAATTCAACTCCCGGATTCGTTTGATTCCTGGGAGCAGGTTGATGCTTGGTGTAAATCCGTACGTATTATGATCCGTAAATCCATTGATAAACCTACATTTTCGCAAGAGGTTGTGGAATGTGTTATTAAGGCAGCGTATATCGCTCATGAGGAGATGAACCAGCAGATTACTGCGGCTAACATTGCTAAAAGGGTCAATATGAGCCGGAGCTACTTTAGCCAATGCTTTAAAGAAATTGTTGGTATGAATTTTAGCGACTATTTACGCCAGGTCCGCATNNGCAAAGGAGCTTCTGCTTTATACCAACAAAACAATTCTTTGGATCGCAGAGAGTGTTGGTTATATGGATGAAAAGTATTTTAGCCGCACCTTTCGAGAGCAAACGGACATGCTTCCGAGTATATATCGGCAAACGCATGATACAGGTAGAAATATGTCCGACAAATAGGGGGATAATTGTTGGATAACTGCTATATGATTGCGAAGCCTTCCTTAATCTTCGGTCATTTCCCTCTCTAAACGTATAACCATTACCTATCTAAGCTAGAAGCTCTTGTGTGATACCTTTTAGTTGTAGACAAATCAAAAATGAAAGAAGNNCAGATTTTATTAGCCGGAATGTTAATTGTGTTAACCGCATGTAGTAATTCAAGTTCTTCCAAAGAATTACCGAAGTCTTTAACGGAAGAAACACAAACTGGAACCGTTCAAAAGGAAGCGGATCCCTTTGGGAAATCGGAGAAACCAATCACGATTAAAATTGGAAAAGAGATTGATGCGTCGGATAAAAGCTTGCCTGCCGGGGATTCTCCCGAGAATGACCAGTATACCCGTTATGTTAAAGAACAATTGAACATTGATACGAAGATTGTTTGGCAGGCCGCAGCAGGAAAAGATTTCGAGCAGAAAATAAATTTATCTATTGCCAGTAACGACTTGCCTGATGCGATGGTTGTGAAGGAGACGCAGTTTAGACAAATGGTAAAGAGTGGTCAGCTTGAGGATTTAACCGAGGTTTATAATAAATATGCTTCGCCAACCATTAAAGGCATCATTGAAACAACGAACGGGTTAGCGCTCAAATCAGTCACAGTTGACGGAAAAATGTATGCGCTACCAAATGTAACGCCGGAAGCAGATATGGTCCATTACATGTGGATTCGCAAGGATTGGCTAGATAATCTGGGTCTACAGCCCCCGAAAACGATAGATGAGCTGGAAAAGGTGGCAAAGGCTTTCGTAGAACAGGATCCCGACGGTAACGGGAAGGCAGATACGGTTGCCATCACGGGTCCGCAATTGGGTGGTAATATCAATGCAGATTTTATTAATCCGAATAGTAACAACTATGGGTTTGACCCCATTTTTGCCGCTTTCCATTCCTATCCGGGATTTTGGTTGAAGGACTCTAGTGGTAAAACAACTTACGGTTCCATTCAGCCTGAAACGAAACAGGCGCTTTCTAAGCTGCGTGATTTCTATACCGAAGGTTTAATCGACAAGGAAATGAGCATTCGCAAAAATGCTCAGGAATTGATCAAGAATGGAACCTCGGGCATTTATTTTGGAGTATGGTGGTCAGGCGGGTATGGGCCGTTAGCGGATGCGTACCAGAACAATCCGAAAGCAAACTGGCAGGCTTATGCTGTACCTCTTGATATGGATGGCGAATTCTCTCCACATATGGGTAACCCATCTAACCAATACCTTGTTGTTCGGAAGGGATACGAGCATCCTGAGGCGGCGATTAAAATGCAAAATCTCTTGTACAGAGATGAATCGAAATTCGATGTGAATGTTGCAATTAGTAATTATCCATTACGTTTGGTCTTCGCCTCTATGGATGTAATGGATGTTACCTATAAAATGTTGAAAGAGGTTTTAGCCGGCACCAAAAAGCCAGAAGATTTGAATCTTCCCGGTTATAACCTATTAAAAGCTGATGCTGAAAACATAAAAAAAGTTAAACTAGAGCCTTACGATAACAATGATATCCAATATTGGAATCCGAATGCGGATATAGGTGTATGGAAACGAATGTATTCTACATTTGTTGGCATATCTCCATTGCAAGAGTCTTTTAAGAGAACATACAGCGTTACCTATTCGCAGACCAAAACTATGGAAAGAAGATGGGCTGCATTGGATAAATTGGAAAAGGAAACATTCCTCAAAATTATTATGGGTACAGAGCCAATAGATTCCTTTGATCAGTTTGTACTAGATTGGAAGAAGCAAGGCGGAGATCAAATTCTTTCAGAAGTAGACGAAGTTGTAAAATAATAAAATTTTTAGAGGCGTCAGCGAAATCTGTCGCCTTTTTTTAAACAAGTGAGAATGGAAGTGATATACAAAATGAAAACCAAGGGTTATGCCAAGCATTACTACCTCATGCTCCTGCCTGGATTTATGTGGTTGACTCTTTTCAGTATCGTTCCGATGTTCGGGATCATTATCGCCTTTCAGGACTTTAATCCTGGCTTAGGCATGTTTCATTCTGAGTGGATTGGTTTGGAAAATTTCAAGTATATGTTTACGCTTAATGATAGTAAAACGATATTTTTTAACACGATTTTTATTGCTGTAATGAAAATTATCGCGAATATGATCGTACCGCTTACCTTTGCCCTGTTGTTGAATGAATTGCGCTTGACGATTTTAAAAAGATGGATTCAGACAATTGTTTATTTACCCCATTTTTTATCTTGGGTTATTCTTTCGGGTATTCTTTTGGATATCTTTTCTTATAAAGGACCAGTTAACGGGATCTTGTCTGTGTTCGGTATAAGTCCTACTTTATTTTTTGCCAGAGCGGATTTGTTTCCCTTCATCGTTGTTGGGAGTGATGTCTGGAAGGAGTTTGGATTTAATACAATTATTTTTTTAGCGGCTTTGACGGGAATCAATCCCTCCTTATATGAAGCGGCTGCGATTGACGGTGCATCGCGCTTTCAACGTTTGCTAAATATCACGTTACCCGGAATTATTACAACGGTTATTTTGCTCTCTGTACTTAGTCTTGGCAATGTCTTAAATGCTGGATTTGACCAAATATTTAATCTTTATAATCCTCTTGTTTATTCAAGCGGGGATATTATTGATACCTGGGTTTATCGAACCGGTTTATTGAATCTACAGTATGGATTGGCAACGGCGATGGGTTTATTAAAATCTGTTATCAGTTTTACTTTAATTACAATTTCCTATTTCCTCGCTGCGAAGTTTGCAAATTATCGTATTTTTTAATAGTTTGAATCGTCTTTCACGACGTGGTTTTTGTTCTAGCATCTCGGTCTGAATCCATGTTAAAAATAAAGGAGCATTACTATGGTTATAGAAAAAACATTTGGCTCCAAAGTATTTGATGTTTTACTTGTCGTGCTTTTGGGTGGGACTGCACTTTTGTGCATACTTCCCTTATGGTACACGCTTGTAATATCGTTAAGTGAGAATGCGGCGGCCTCCTCGGGTCAGGTTGGATTGTGGCCGGTGGGATTTAATTTTAGTGCGTATCAAGAAATTATGGGTGACAGCAAGTTTTTAAATTCGTTTTGGATTTCAATACAGCGTGTCGTATTAGGATCAAGTCTTAATTTTGTGATTATCATTCTCTTGGGCTATCCATTATCCAAAAATGCCGAAGATTTACCTTTTCGAAATTTATTCATGTGGATTTTGGTTTTTACTATGCTGTTTAACGGCGGCTTGATCCCTTGGTATCAAACTGTTAAATCACTAGGTCTGATCAATAATATTTGGGCACTTGTGCTAGGGCAAAGCGTTCCGGTTTTTAGTGTTATTCTCGTTATTAACTATTTTCGCAATCTGCCCAAGGAGATAGAAGAGGCAGCGTTAGTGGATGGAGCGGGCCCATGGTATATGCTTGTTAAAATTTATATTCCTCTTGCTGTTCCGGTGCTTGCTACAGTTACTTTATTCAGTATAGTCTATCATTGGAATGAGTTTTTTAACGGTCTTGTGCTAATGTCAAGTGCCGATCATTATCCGTTGCAAACCTACATTCAGCAATTGGTCGTTATCATTGATGCGCAAACCATGACAGCAGAACAAATTCAAAAGATGAGTGAGCTGTCTAATCAGACATTGAACGCAGCCAAAATCTTTATTGCAATGATTCCCGTTCTAGTTATCTATCCGTTTTTGCAAAGATTCTTTATCCATGGAATTACGTTAGGATCTGTTAAGGAATAATCAATAGCAACACACAATGAAGGCAATGGTTATGGCTGCTATTCCATCTGTCAAAGTATTCATTTTTATGTAAAAGTACAATTAATGTAGATTAATAATCGGACAAAGGAGATACAGCATGCTACCATCACTTGCATTTCTTAAACATCAATTGGAGGGGATTCTACGCAATAAATTTGCACAGGGGCACCAAACCTCCGGTTATTTAGCCCAATTGGAACAGCTTCCCGCAAGCTATGATGCCTATTTGGAATTCGCCCATAGCTTGGCTGATATTCCAATGAGGGACAAATGGTCTTACTATGAGCCGAACGATTTGGAGGAGATATGGCGGGAATGCGATCCGGATCGACCTCTAGGCCAGATCGGAGTCTTGAATCTGAAGGATAGCTCCAAGCGTGTAGAGGCAGGATTCCTCGCTTCAGTCTGTGGTTCAATGCTGGGCAAACCGATAGAGGTAAATCCCAGCTTGTCGGAATTACGTCAAGCGTTAACTTCAGTAGGGGAATGGCCACTGAATGATTACATTTCTGAAGAAGTTCTCCATGCTTTGGATCGTCGTCATTGGTCCTGGTTTGAGACGACGCGGGGGCGAATTCGTTATGTGGCACCTGATGATGATATCAATTACACATTAATGGGAATGATGGCGCTAGAACAATTCGGTGATGGTTTTACGAAAAGAAATTTAAGAGATTTATGGATAAATCATCTTCCGATAAGTACAACTTGGGGTCCGGAGAGGGCCATCTTGGTTCGATCGGGGATTAGCTATTTGGAGCATGATAGGGAACTATTCAATCATTCTGAAATAGAGGCTTGGCCCGACTTCCTGGTACAAGATACAGAACTATGCGGGGCGGCGATTCGCGCAGATGCTTACGGCTATGCCTG
>DOJM01000436.1:3251-5874 GCA_003529225.1 Paenibacillus sp. | reverse complement strand
ACTATATACCATTCCGCTTGGATTGCAGAATTTTATTCTTGAGAATAATGTGGACTATAACGGGATGATGGCTGCTTCATCGGCTGCGATTATTCCAATGATTATTATCTTCTTTGTGGGTCAGAAATACATTATTCAAGGGATTTCAAGCTCGGCTGTGAAAGGCTAACTATAGGAGGGATACTAACATGAGAACAGAAACGGTTAAATCCGATGTAACAGTGGTCGGTGGTGGACTTGCAGGAATGAACGCGGCGATCGCTGCAGCGCGCCTTGGGTTAAAGGTAGCACTAGTGCAGAATCGCCCTGTACTTGGTGGTAACTCGAGTTCAGAGGTTCGGGTATGGGTATGTGGTGCAACAGGACATGGTGTAAATCGATATGCACGTGAGACAGGCATTATGGGTGAGTTATTCATCGAGAATCAATACCGGAACCCGGAGGGGAGTCCATACTTATGGGATCTAACTTTGCTCGAAGCCGTGAAGGCAGAATCGAATATCAGCTTGTTCCTAAATACCGATGTACGCGAAGTGGAAGCGGAAGGTGAGGCAGAGGATCGGACGATTCGCAGTGTGATTGGTTGGATGATGGGATCTGAGCGGTTGATTACGTTCGAGAGTGAGGCGTTTATCGATTGTACGGGCGATNNCCGCCATGAATTTAATGAGGAATGGGCACCTGAAGTGCCTGATAACATTACATTAGGCAGTACATTATTGTTTTATACACAGGATACAGGAAAACCGGTGCGTTATGTTGCACCATCGTTTGCGAAGGATATTACAACAACATCGATCCCGATCCGTCGGGTCATTCGGAGTGGAGATTCAGGCTGTCACTACTGGTGGATTGAGTGGGGCGGTGAGCTTGATACGGTGGATGAGAATGAACGTATACGTGATGAGCTATCCTCTGTTATTTATGGGATTTGGGATTACATCAAAAACTCAGGTCATTTTGATGCCGAAAATATGACGCTGGAGTGGGTTGGCTCAATTCCGGGTAAACGTGAATACAGACGGTTTGTTGGCGATACGATTCTAACGCAAAATGATATTCTCGCGCAGCGTGAATTTGAAGACCGGATTGGATTCGGAGGTTGGTCGATTGATCTGCATCCACCGCAAGGGATGTACGCAGAAGAGAGCGGCTCGAAGCATCTGCATGCGGATGGGATCTATCATATTCCATTCAGTTCGCTCTATTCGAAAAATGTGCGAAATCTACTCTTCGCGGGTCGGAATATAAGCGCATCTCATGTAGATTTTGGAACAACACGCGTCATGGCTACCTGTGCAATCATGGGTGAAGCGGCTGGAACGGGCGCAGCAATATCTGTCATCAAAGGAGTAACCCCTCGTGAAGTTCGCAAGCAGTATATTCATGAATTGCAACAGGTGATGTTAAAGCAAGATGCTTCGATTATTGGATTGCGCAACGAAGATCCGCTAGACCTCGCGAGAAATAGCGAGATTCATGCGTCCAGTACGATGAATGGCATATTACTGGATCGTCCAGCTGAAGCTTATGAGCTTTCTCATGACGTAGGAATTTTGTTTCCGGTTGAAGGAAATATCTTTGGGTTGAAGCTGCTTGTGTCAGCAAGTACTCAGTCAGAGCTGACCGTTGAGCTATGGACGACTGGGCGTGCGGAAAATTACGTGCCAGCGGAGTGCAGACAGGTTGATGTTATAACAGTACAGGCTGGAGAGCAATGGATTGAAGTTCCGGTACAAGAGGAGCAGTGGAGTTCAATCGGCGCATGTAATATCTTTGCTATTATTCGAGCAAATGAGTATCTTCAATTGCATATTTCAGAAACCCCAATCACAGGTGTCATTACATTTGAGCGAGGCGTTAAACCTGTAGTTGATTCAGCACTGGAGGATCATCAGCCAGATCAGCCGGTGATGGAGTGGAGCATGAAACAGCTTGTACGCAGGCATTTCTGCTTTGCAGTAGAAACATCCGCATATGCTGCATCCAAAGTCACTGACGGGTATGTTCGACCTTTTGCAGGGCCACATAGCTGGGTTTCTGAGCCGATGACTGCTGGTAGAACGGAGTGGGTAGAGGCGCGTCTCCCGGATGCTGCTTCAGTCTCTGAAATTCATTTTACTTTTAACGATGATGTCAATGAGGATCTTATTAACTTACATCACCATGAAACGCCATTTCTAGTGATTCCTGAACTAGTAAAGGCTTATGATGTAGAGTTGCTTATTGATGGCGCGTGGCAAGTCATGTTCCGTGTCAAAGACAACCATCGCCGGAAGAACGTACATCGTTTAGAGAAGCCTGCCCTTACGGACGCTGTTCGGATCGTTATACATGAAACTAACGGTGGAGAACGTGCAGAACTCGTGGAAATGCGGATTTACTAATTTCTAAATGATCGCCCTTGGAGGGAAGCCGTCAGGCTTCCCTTTTCTTGTTTTTTAGATTACACTAGTCAAACGATATTTTTATATAAAGGAGACAGCTAATGACCACGAATACTAATGGCCGTCCCCCTGAGGCCGTATACATTCATATTCCTTTTTGTACCAATAAGTGCTTTTATTGTGATTTTAATTCCTACGTTCTCAAGGATCAGCCGGTTATGGATTATTTGGAGGCT
>DOJM01000436.1:0-3245 GCA_003529225.1 Paenibacillus sp. | reverse complement strand
TGAGATGGCTTATTTTCTAAAATCAGTTCGGACACATTTCCCAAACTGGGATAAAGATATCGAGTTCTCTATGGAAGCAAATCCGGGAACTACGGATATAGATAAGTTGACGGTTATGAAAGAAGGCGGCGTGAATCGGGTGAGCTTTGGTGTTCAGGCGTTTCAGAATGAACTCCTTACGGGCATTGGCCGGATTCATAATGTTGACGATGTATACCGCAGCTTGGAGAATGCCCGTGCAGTCGGACTTAACAACCTGTCGGTTGACCTTATGTTTGGTTTGCCGAACCAAACTGTAGAGATGCTGGGCGAAAGTATTCGTAAGGCGCTCGAGCTAGATTTACCCCACTATTCTATTTACAGCTTGAAGGTGGAGGAGAATACTCTTTTTCACACCCTATTTAATAAGAACAAACTTCCTCTTCCTAATGAAGAAGATGAACTGCAAATGTACCTTTTGTTGATGTCATCTATGAAGGAAGCGGGCTATAACCAATACGAAATCAGTAACTTCGCAAAACCAGGCATGGAGAGCCGTCACAATATCACTTACTGGCGTAATGAAGATTATTATGGTCTTGGAGCAGGTGCACATGGATATGTGGGTCGCCAGCGTCATATTAATGTTAAGGGTGTAAATCCTTATGTTGAAGCTACACGTAAAGGGTTGCCTCGATTAGACGCATACCCAATCACTGAAGCAGAAGCGATGGAGGACTTTATGATGGTTGGCTTACGTATGCATGAAGGCGTCTCTAATGAGGCTTTTCAAGCGCAATTTGGGCGTTCGATAGAGGATGTATTTGCGAAATCCTTGCATAAGATGCTGCATGCAGGTCTACTTGAGCACGAAGAGGGGACTTACCGACTCAGCAAGCAAGGGATCCTTTTCGGGAACGATGTTTTCGCAGAATTTGTAGGCGCACTGACAGAAGTTTAATTTTAAAATACCCCTTGAATTGTAATTCACTCTGTTGTATATTTATTCATATTATCAACAGAGGGGTGAATTAAAGTGCTTGCCAAGACGGAAATGATCCGCCATTCGTCTCCAGCAGGAGACGCACAGGTGATTTGCAGAAATGCTGTGATAGAAGATGTTGAACCGTTGTATCTGATGATAGAAGAATACGCACAGCGCGGTATCATGTTGCCTCGTTCCAGGCAGGCGCTGACACGCCAGATCGATCAATTTGTTGTAGCAGAAATTAGCGGCAGATTCGTTGGCTGTGGGTCACTCTTCAGACTCGGGAATGATCTTGTAGAGATTCGCTCGATCGGTCTGAATGACGAAGGTAAGGGCAAAGGTGTCGGCTCAATGATTTTAGAGAAGTTGGTTGAGGAAGCCAGAAACCAGAAAATCCCTAAGGTCATGGCACTAACCTACGCCGTAGATTTCTTTCTTAGAAACGGATTCGAAGTCGTCGAGAAAGAGATTTTTCCCGAAAAGGTATGGACAGATTGCGTGAATTGTAAAAAGCAGCATGCCTGCGATGAAATAGCAGTGCTTAAGATACTGAACTGACTTGACAATGTCAATGTCAGTTTGGTATTTTTGTATTAGTGGTTAGCACTCATCTGAGTCGAGTGCTAACGAATCGGAGCCAACAGCCGATAGGAGGGGATAACATGTTAACTGATCGCCAGAGAATGATACTAAATGCAATTGTAGATGATTATATTTCATCAGCAGAACCAGTAGGATCTCGCAGCATTTCTAAACGGGGGGATGTAGGGTATAGCCCTGCAACTATTCGAAATGAAATGGCTGACCTAGAGGATTTGGGTTATCTCGAGCAGCCTCATACATCGGCAGGGAGAATACCTTCCCATAAAGGATACCGATATTATGNNCGGCAGAGATGGGCACGATCCGCGCTTTTTTTGCCGAGAAGCTGAATGCGATGGAGCAGGTAATCCAACATGCGGCGATGATTCTTTCCAATATGACGAATTACACTTCCATCCTTCTGGGACCGGAGGTTTTTCATACATCATTGCGTCATTTTCAGTTGTTACCACTAGATGATAAAACCGCTGTAGCGATTATTGTTACAAGTACGGGGCAAGTTGAGAACCGTACGGTGAACATTCCACCGGAGATATCCGTTTCCGAGATGGAGAAAGTGGTTAACCTACTGAATAGTAAGCTGGTCAATGTACCACTCTATAAGCTGAAGACTCGGCTGTATTCCGAGCTTGGCGAGGAAATGCAGCGTCACATCTCACATTATGAAGAATTAATGCAAGTGCTAGACATTGCGCTGGAAAGTGATCAAGAGCAGCGTATCTATCTTAGTGGAGCGACGAATATGCTTACACAGCCTGAGTTCAAGGATGTTGACAAGGTGAAAAGCATTCTTGATCTGCTGGAAGAGACGCCTANNTGCTGGCCCCTACAACAGGTGGCACAGGTATCCAGGTCCGAATAGGGACGGAGAACAATCATGAAGCGTTCGCTAACTGCAGTCTGATCACCGCCACTTATTCTCTTGATGGGCAGGCACTGGGGAGCATTGGTATCCTTGGTCCGACACGAATGGAATATGCAAGAGTGATGGGGATCTTGGGCATTTTATCCCGAGATTTGACAGCGATGCTGGCACACTGGTATAAGTGAACAGAGTCAACATTGATTACGTGAATGATTTTAAGGAGGTGAAGACAACTTGAAAAAGGAACAAGTTCAAGATGCTAATGAATTCAAAGATGATTTGATAAATGAGGAACCTGAGGCTGATGTAGCTTCGGAAACCGACTCATTTACGGCAGAAGAGATTAGTGAAGGTGCTTCAGACACAGGTTCGGAGGTAAAACGTCTGCAGGATCTCGCCGATGAATATCAAGGACGTGCGCTGCGTGCGCAGGCTGATTTCGATAACTTCCGTCGTCGTACTCAGAAGGAGAAAGAAGAGTTGGCTCAATATGCCACCTCCAAGCTCGTGACTGAATTGCTTTCAGTACTGGACAATTTTGAGCGTGCTTTAGTAACCACTCCTAGCAGCACAGAATCCGAAGCTTTCGTGAAGGGTGTTAATATGATTTTCCGTCAGCTAGATGGGGTATTGAAGTCCGAGGGACTTACGGCTATGGAAACAGTAGGACAGCCTTTTAATCCTGAATACCATCAGGCTATTATGCAGGTGGAGAGCGAGGAGTACGAAGAGGGTATCGTAGCGGGAGAGGTCCAAAAAGGATACCTCCTGAAAGATAGAGTCCTTCGTCCTGCTATGGTCAAAGTCAGC
>DOJM01000612.1:8100-9326 GCA_003529225.1 Paenibacillus sp. | reverse complement strand
AGGAGTATAGCCTTCTCTCAGCGAAATGAAAGCCTTGATAATTTCCCCACGCACCAGGTCTGGTTTACCAATTACACCCGCTTCTGCCACAGCAGGATGCTCTACCAATTTACTCTCTACTTCAAAAGGTCCTATACGCTCACCAGAAGAGTTGATAACATCGTCAATCCGTCCTTGAAACCAGAAATATCCATCATCATCCATATAAGCAGAATCACCAGAAATGTACCAACCAGGAATGCGGAAATACTCCTCATACTTCGCCTTATTGTTCCAGATCGAATTCATCATGGATGGCCAAGGCGTCTGTATTGCAAGATTCCCCATTGAGAATGGTGGGAGAACATTGCCTCGATCATCTAAAATCGCTGCTTCAATGCCTGGCAACGGACGGNNCCTGGTTTGATATCCATTCCAGGATAATTACAGATCAGTTGCGCTCCCGTCTCTGTCATCCACCAAGTATCATGAATGCGCTGGTTGTAGAATTTATCTCCCCACCGCACCACTTCAGGATTTAACGGTTCTCCAACAGACAGGACATGGCGCAGGCTGCTCAAGTCAATTCCCTGAATTGAACTCTCTCCTGCCCCCATCAACATACGAAATGCTGTAGGTGCACTGTACCAAATACTAACCTTATTTCGTTCAATCGTCTTATACCAATCCTGAGGACTAAAGCGTCCCCCTCTCACGACATTCGTTACCCCATTTAACCAGGGAGAAAATATTCCGTAAGATGTTCCTGTCACCCAGCCTGGATCAGCTGTACACCAGTAAATATCATCAGGACGTAGATCCAGCACCACTCTACCTGTATAATAATGTTGAATCATTGCTCTTTGCACATGATAAACGCCCTTAGGTTTTCCTGTAGAACCAGATGTATAATGCATGATAAGGCCATCGTCCAGGTCAAGCCATTCCAATTCGAGCTCAGAAGACGCGTTATCCATCTCCTCAGTGAAACCTAAGTTACCTTGCTCGATATCAGTGGTACCGCCTACTAGAAAAATATGACGCAAATTCGGAAGCTCATCTCGCTTCANNTCCTTAACTGCTGTTTCCATAAAGGCTTCGAACAGAGGGCCCGCTATTGCCCCAATCTTCAGAATACCTAGTAAACTAAAATATAGTTCCGGTTGACGAGGCATAAAAATAAATACCCGATCTCCCTTACCGATACCATATTTACGCAATACATTTCCGAACCGATTCGACCGTTC
>DOJM01000612.1:7644-7965 GCA_003529225.1 Paenibacillus sp. | reverse complement strand
CATATTGGAGCTCTGCACACGGCCAGGCAAAATTTCGCTATGGACTTGACCCTTCCCTCTTGCCTCCCTCACTCGTTTGATTTAAGCTTTAAGGGTAAGACTCTTCTCTTAGATAATGATGTCAATGCAATGAATGTGAATTTTTTATGTCTGAATTAGTATAACATAGCAAACGTTTACATTCCATATTTTATAATCCGAAAGGAGCACGGCTATGGAGCATCGTAAAATCCCTGTTTCCCATACGCTTTCATATAAAGGTAGAACAATAACAATAAGCGGCCCCCGATCTCCAGAGGACCTTAAAGCCCTCCACATGCA
>DOJM01000612.1:0-7609 GCA_003529225.1 Paenibacillus sp. | reverse complement strand
TTGAACAGCAAGAAGCTCTCATAGAGATTGCTAGCCTGCCAGAAGGACGTATAATTACAGCTGTAGAGGATGGCACTATAATAGGCTATGTAACCTTTCATTATCCAGATGAAATGGAGCTTTGGTCACAGGGTGGAATGATGGATCTAATTGAGCTTGGAGCTATTGAGGTGAGTAATGATTATAGGGGAGCCGGACTAGGCCGGCTGCTGATTTCCACTGCTTTTGAGCAAGAGCAATTGGAGAATTGTATCGTCTTTACAACAGAGTATTATTGGCACTGGGATTTAAAAGGAAGTGGGCTTGATGTGTGGGCTTATCGTCAAATGATGGAGCGGCTAATGAAAACCGTAAATATGGTTTGGTATGCTACGGATGATCCCGAAATCTGTTCACATCCAGCAAACTGCCTAATGGTTCGCATTGGACAAGAGGTACCTATGTCCTCACAGGAGACTTTCGACAGGGTACGCTTANNGCGCCCTGAGGCTTCCACCGTGAACTCCTTAAAACTCACATTTGCTGACCCGTCAGACTTATCAGACATCGAACGAATAATAACAAAGGGAGTGGCGTTCATCACACACACTTGTGCAACCGCCGCCCCTTCCATCTCCACGCACGCTCCGTCCAATTCCTCTCTTAATTTGGCTACAATCTCCGGATTAGAAATGAATTGATCACCTGAAAGTACTTTGCCGATCAAGTACTTTTGACCTAACTCGTTACACGCCCTCTCAGCAAGGAGTACCAATGAAGGGTCTGCCTGAAAGACAGAATTATCCTGATAAGGTATTTCACCTTTTGAAAAGCCAAGTGCTGTAGCATCCATATCATGCTGAACACAAGTAGATGATATAACAATATCTCCAATATTCAATTCAGGGTGCACAGCCCCAGCAACCCCAGTAAACAACACACGAGACACACCAAAGGAATCCATTAGAATTTGTGTCGTAACTGCTGCATTCACTTTACCTACCCCAGATTTACAGAGCACTACAGGCTTTCCCAGTATATTTCCTATGTAATAATGAATTCCTGCCTTGACCTTCGTCTCCTTATTCTCCATCCTTTCTAGTAGTAGCTTAATCTCTTCATCCATCGCACCAATTAATCCGATCATTTCAGGCAAAGATAACGCCTCCTCCGATGATTTACTCTGTAAAAAACATAAAAAGCTCCAAAAGGAGCTTTTTACGGAGATACTGTTTAGTTCTTAAATTACTTATTCAGATGATTAACAGACAGGCGGAGAATCGTTTCATGAGGCAGAATAACCCGCGGATTCTCAACCGTCTCTTTCTTCATGAGTTTCGTCAAAAGTCTCATCGCTACCGCACCAAGGTCATACATAGGCTGGGCTACAGTTGTCAAGAATGGACGACCCATCGAAGCCATACGGATGTTATCTACACTAATAATGGAGAAGTCATCCGGTACCTTCAGGCCTTCATCCTGAATACTGTGAATTGCACCAATAGCCATCTCGTCGGTTGCGGCAAAAATAGCGGTTGGCTTCTTCTTGAGTCCAAGGAAATACTTCATGGCTTCGACACCAGATTCATAGCGGTAGTTACCGATGCGTACCAAGTCTTCTTGATACTCGATACCAGCCTGTTCAAGTGCCTTCTTATAACCATGGAAACGTGCATATCCATTCGCAGGATCCTGGAGTGTACCACTGATCATTGCGATTTCTCGGTGACCGTGACGAATCAAAGTATTCACTGCATCAAAAGCAGCGGTTTCATGATCGATGTCAACGGAAGGATAAGTTCCCTTCTCATCCCGTGTAGCACAAAGGACAATCGGAACTGCAGAAGTCTGGAAAGCTTGAATATGTTCTTCGGTTACCGTACCACCCATGAAGAGCAGACCATCGACCTGTTTCTCCAAAAGGGTATTGATGACACGGATTTCCTTTTCTTTACGCTTATCCGCGTTACACAATATGATATTGTAATGATACATGTTCGCGATATCTTCAATCCCACGTGCAATTTCTGCAAAAATCGAGTTTGAAATATCAGGGATGACAACCCCAACGGTTGTCGTTTTCTTACTGGCAAGTCCTCTCGCCACGGCATTGGGACGATATCCCAAACGCTCAATCGCTTCAAAAACTTTCTTCCGGGTCTGCGGTTTCACGTTTGGGTTATTGTTCACAACCCGTGATACCGTAGCCATAGATACGCCTGCTTCTCGAGCTACATCGTAAATGGTTACCGTCAAATTACTCTCTCCATTGCGATAAATTTTATCGTTCGACTAATTAAAAATATGATACGACACTTTGTACAATTGTGCAATGATAACGCTTCATTTTCCTTTCAAAATTTCTTTCAAGGATGAAGACGTACACCTAAATTACAATTTTTGACTAGTGCAGGTTTCCCTATTCACGAGCACAATAATGTAACTTCTATCTATCGTAACAAAAAGTGAGTGAAAAATCCAACATTCCGTGAAAGTTTTTCATTATTTTCACAGAATGTTTTAATAATTTGCGTTTTTGGTCGTTTGGAACGTTANNCTCTGACAAAGATTCTTTTAGGACACTAGCTAATTCATTTCTTTCTGTAAACGAAAAATCCTGTCTTGGCACATCCGCGTTCAATTCTTTCACTAACTTTCCTAGATCTGCTTTAATAGACGACAAGGGCTCATAACTAGTACATTCCGGACAAGTATAAACAGGGACATGTGTAATCTTCACCCTCGTATTAAAAATCAATGAATGCATATGTAAGTTCATGAGGCCACCACAGCTGCACAACTTCTCCATTAAGTTATCCGTATACATCTTCTACACCTCTTGCAAGAAATGAATTAAGTACAAAGTATGACTTTTCAATTTCTATATTCGACCTCCCTCGATTAAAACCCTCCTTAATTGCATATAATGATTAAATTGGCAATTCGTCTATAATTTACAATCCTTCAGATGACTTCGTATTTTAAATTTGATAGAATATGAAGGATCATGTGATACGAAAGGAGCTTAACAAAATGAGACTAGCTGGAAAAAAGGTCATAGCACTCGTAGACGATGAATTTGAAGATTTGGAGCTCTGGTATCCCGTGTACCGAGTAAGAGAAGAAGGCGCTGAGGTTCACTTGGCAGGTTTGGAAAAAGATAAAACATACATCGGCAAATATGGTGTGCCTGCAAAAGCGGAGTACTCCTGGGACGATCTTAATGCCGCAGATTATGACGGGATTTTAGTTCCTGGCGGCTGGGCTCCTGATAAAATCCGTAGATACAGTGCCGTATTAAAGCTAGTACAGGATTTCAATGCAGCTAAGAAACCTATTGGGCAGATCTGCCACGCAGGCTGGGTATTAATTTCCGCTAAAATTCTGGAAGGTGTAACCGTCACCTCCACACCCGGCATCCGTGATGACATGGAGAATGCCGGAGCGATATGGAAAGATGAAGCTGTGGTTACGGATGGACATATTATTTCTGCTCGTCGCCCGCCAGATCTGCCGCCCTATGGCAAAGCTTTTTGTGATGCGTTAGCTGGGGAATAAACAGTAGAATTAAAGTTTAAAATCAAACAAGCCCTGTCTCTCAATTTGAGGAACAGGGCTTTTGATTTGCTTCACTCGACTTTCGAGCTACTTACTTAATTCGAATGGACGCTTTCTCCTTGATTACGTTTGGATAAGAATTAAACCAGAAAGTCAACGGTTGGGGTAACTTCTCCTTACCTACATTGAAGAAATAGGTTATTGTAGTTCCCTTACTACTTTCATTAAACTCTCTATACCCTGAGTAATCATTTTTGATAGTTTCCATCATATGCCCGCTTCCAGAGCTATCTTCAAAATAATCGCTCAATCCAAAACCTCTATCATTAAGCGAGTCCTTCTCTTCTTTAGGAATAAAGTAATCTAACACCAGAATTCCCTGCTCTTCGTTCTCCATTCGTTTGGAAATCGTCAGATTGCTATCCGGTACCTTCAGAATCTGCTGTGTTTCGGTATTAATCACAAGCTCCAGCTTAGATTGATCTAGAGCAGAAATCCCTTCAATTTCAAACTTAATCGGATCATCAGGTCTCATATTATCATTATGATAAATATTCGATCCACTTACCCACATTAACTCCTCTTGTTGCTCTCCTTTTCCGATGACAAGCTTAGGTGAAAGCATATTAAATATCCTCATTGTATTCTTTTGGTCATATCTTTCCCGCATATAAATCCCCGTAGGTCCAATATAGATATTCTCCATATTAATTTGCTGTCCGGAGATGGACAGACTATCCTTTAGATCAACTCTTTTTCCTTGAATATAAACCTTGTTGGTATCCATTGGAATCTGAATGTTTAAAGATTTAAGCTCACCGCTTGATAAAGCTGGATCATCAGATGCTGGAAGCAACCTTAGAGAAATATTCAACGGGTCTTCCAACTCATCCTGATATTCATCCCATACGATTTGCTCGTACATACGAGTTGTCCCAGGAGATCCAACCTCTTGAGCGTTAATAGTGCTAAACCCGCTGTATCCTGTGCGATAAATATTACTTTCAGNAGTCTTTTTCAAGGATAGTCCAAACAGCTGCATTTTCCGATCTGTATTGTTTTCAATTGTATACAGAACTGCAATGCCTCTTCGATCGGCCATAATTCCATTAACCGTCCACTTTATTCCATCCACCTCAGCTGAAGAAATATTCACTTCCTTCATTATTCCCGCATCAAGTGCTGATGTTATGGTCAAATTATTAGCGATAGTAGGGCGGAATACTTCAAGCGATCCCCAGCTTTTTGGTGGTAACTGTGCACGTACAGGATTGGCCATCTGATTTACCCATGGGACAATAATCAATAAGGCTATAGCTAGGACCGCCAACGTAATAACAGCGTATCTTTTTCTAAAAGATAACCCTTTTTGGTTACCTAGCTGCATCCCCTTGCGAATCGCGGCTTCTAGTTTAACTTCCGGGATTTCCTCAGCCTCGACATTAATTTTATGAAAATATTCGTTAAGCAGCTTTTCTTCAGACTCAGCCATAAAATAGATCCCCCTTCCGTTTCATTCTGTCACGCAGTTGTTTCAGACCTTTGTTGAGCCATGTCTTTACCGTACCCTCCGGTTTATCGAGCACCTCAGCTATTTCCGCAAGGGTCATGTCCTTGTAATATTTGAGTACAAGCACCTGGCGATACTTCGGTTTAACCCCATCCAGTGCTTGTTCCATGTCCAATCTGCGGTCGCTTTTCATCTCCATAATCCCTACATCACTTCGAGTAGCTTCTGTGACAGCGTTCCTCTTTCTGCGCTTCAATTCATCATTACAACAATTGATCAGAATGCGTGTTAACCAAGGAACAAACCTTTCGGAGTCCTTTAAGCTTTTACGTTTAATCCATGCACGACAGGTTGCCTCCTGCAGAACTTCTAACGAATCCGCCTCATTTCGTAAATAGCTGTAAGCAATGCTGTAAAGCTTTCTTTTCTGTTCAGCTACCAGCTCATAAAATGTGTCTTCATCTGTAGCGACTATTTCCATTTCGTCATTAATAATGTGTTCCATGTTTGTTCCGTCCTCCCCCCTTGCCTTCACGCATAAATCATTCCTGTGCAACTCGCTCTATGTATAGACTGCTCTGAAGCGCAAACGGTTTTGTTTTTTTATAATGATCTAGTACCAAAAGAAAAAGGCCCGGCAAGAATGCCGAACCTTGATGTGGACTTGATGATGTAGCACTTGATAACTATGAAGAAGCTTTCTCCTTTGTTTCCATGCTTGTTCCAAGCGTAATACCGCTTTTCTGAGCATAAGCACTTAGGATTTCTTCCGTCTCCGAGCTTGTACGATGATGGAAGCAAGCTTTGGCAACCCTTGTAGCGTCTATAGCCAGTGTATTCAAGATACGGTGTTTAACCTTCAGCAGTGCCTGTGGCGACATGCTAAGATCACTAATCCCCAGCTCCAGCCAAAGCGGCAAAGAACGCTCATCTGCCGCCATTTCACCACATACACTTATATCTATTTTTGCATTACGCGCTGCTTCTACAGTCATACGGATCATTCGCAGAACGGCTGGATGATATGGATGATACATATGCGCTATTTGTTCATTCATTCGGTCTACGGCTAGTACATATTGCACCAAATCGTTCGTACCGATACTAAAAAAATCAACTTCCTCCGCCAGTAAATCCGCAATCATAACCGCAGCTGGAACTTCAATCATAATACCGACTGGAATATTCTGATTAAACGGTATGCCCCGTAGCTCTAGGTCAGCCTTCACTTCTTCCAACACAGCTTTTGCTGCCTGTACTTCTTCTACAGAAGNNTCGCCCGCAAAATGGCTGTAAGCTGAGTTTTGAACATATCTTGTCGATTCAAGCTGATTCGAATGGCACGATAGCCAAGGAACGGATTCTGCTCTTCTGGTAGCTGGAAGTAATCCAGATGCTTGTCCCCGCCTATATCCAGCGAACGGATCACAACCATATTGCTGCCTACCTTCTCGACAACCTGTTTATACACTTCGAATTGTTCATCCTCCGTTGGAAAAGAACTGCGATCCATATAAAGAAACTCTGTACGGAATAGACCTACACCCTCGGCTCCATACTTGAGCGCTAAATTCAGTTCTTTGACGGAGCTGATATTACCGGCCAATCGCAGGTTAACGCCATCTTTAGTGACGGCATCGACTGTAGCAAGCAATTCCAGTTGTTCTTTCTTTTTATGCTGCTTATTCCGAAGAGAAACATATTCATTGATCGTTACCTCATCAGGATGAATTTGCACAGATCCGGTGTCTCCGTCTATCACGAGCATGTCTCCGGTCTGAATAGGGTTAGATATATTATTCTCCAGACCTGCTACGAGCGGAATGCCCAGCGCACGAGCCATAATGGAGGAATGTGAGGTTTTGCCGCCCATCATAGTAACAATACCTAGAACATAAGTTGGGTTCAAGTGAGCTAACTGGGAAGGAGACAACTCCTTCGCAACGAGAATATACGGCTGTGTATCTGATGGCAGCGTGACCTCAGGAGCACCTAAAAGATGCTTTAACAGACGGTTTCCGACATCCTTGATATCAACCGCCCGCTCCTTCATATATTCATCATCCAGCAAATCAAACATCGCTACAAAATGATCAATCGCTTCCTTAACAGCTACTTCTGCCGCTTTATACTGGCGTTCAATAATCCCCCGGATTTCACTCATGAACACCGGATCATCCAAAATCGCCAGATGAGCATCAAAAATGCTGGATTCCTCCGGACCGACTACTTCTCTGAATTCTTTTTTGATGAATTCAATCTCGTCCTTAGAGGTACGGATACCTTCGTATAAACGCTCAAACTCCTTAGCTAGATCCACTGGGTTTACTTGTGTGTCTGGTAAGCTCCACTCCCAGTTCGGGAAGACAAAGGCCTTCCCGATGGCTACACCTGCTGCTGCGCCTATGCCTTGTATCATCCTTCTATCCCTCCAACGTTACTTTCATGTAAGACTACGGACATTACTGAAGATTGCCCCTTTTTAACATTTTTAAATGGAGCATAGCTCCATGATTTTGCTCGATCAGGATTCGTAATCACCATTGGTGTAGCCAGTGAAGC
>DOJM01000084.1 GCA_003529225.1 Paenibacillus sp. | reverse complement strand
TATAAAGAGATTACGCCACGCATGTTGATGAATCATTCTTCAGGAATTTACGGTAGTCACTATGGAAATAGTTTTTTGTTTGATGATAATGATACGAAAAATCATGATGAATTATTGGTCAAATTACAATCAGATAACTTAAAGTCAAACCCCGGCGAATTTACGGTATATTGTAATGATGGCTTCCAACTGCTTGAAATCTTGGTTGAAAGAGTGAGCGGTTTAAGTTACAGCGAATTTCTTGAAACCCATATTAGCAAGCCTCTTCAATTAACCTCTACCCAAACACCACGTGATTCGTTTGATAGAGACAGACTCACAAAAACTTATTTTCCCGGGATCGATCAAGCTTTACCCACCGAGAATGCCAATCTCATTGGGACAGGAGGCATCTACTCCACGGCCGAAGAAGTAAGTAAGTTTGCTGAAGTATTAATCGGGAATCGAACGGATATTTTATCTGAGAAGTCAGCAATGGCTATGCAAAGTCATGAGTATAGAAAGGGTGTGTGGGTTTCTGAAGAGAGAAACACCATTAATTATGGCCTGGGTTGGGATGCCGTCCATTTAGCCCCATTTAGTGATTACGGAATCACCGCATTATTCAAAGGTGGAGATACGTATATGTATCACGCTGCTTTGACTACCCTACCCGAACATGACATTTCTATAGCTGTACTTTCATCGGGAGGTAGTGGTATTTACAATAGTATATTTGCATCTAATATTTTATTAGAATATATAAGAGCCAAAGGCATCATTAAAGAAATCCTTCCTAAAAAAACATTTGAACCTCCANNTACCGTAGGTAAAACGGTAAATCTGGAGATAAAGAACGGAGAGATTGATTTACCCGATTTAGGATTTGGATCGATACCGCCTCAAAAATATGTATATACGGGCAATGGACAATTTAAAAACAACGATGGGAATGCAACCATAAGCTTTGACCACCCGAAGAATGGCAAAACCTATTTAAAACTTAACGCTTATACGGATACTCCAGGATTAGGTCAAACAGTTGCGGTAACCTACGAATATCAAAAATTAGATTCCAATCCTCTAAATCAGTCAACTAAAACGATATGGGAGCATCGAAATGAAAAAAACTATTACTCTTTGGATGAAAAGATAACTTCAATGTTGTATTTGAGCAAAACGCTTTTGGCCAAAAATATATCCGTTGATATCAATCATGGATACGCATCCGGCACTAAAATTGTTGACGAGAATAAAGCAGTAAATGTAATTGAGATTCCTACTTTGAACGGAAGAGATGCTTTCGATTTGAATTTCTATAATGAGAACCATAAAGAGTATTTAAAGATCAACGGACAATCCTATTTAAGTGAAGATGCTATTCAACCCATTTATGAAGGGAACGACTCGTTTTGCAGAATACCATCGGGTGGTCAGGCTGTATGGTATAAAATTGATGATCAATCAGCCAATCGTGTCATGAACGTTGAAACTCCAGTAAGTGGAGGATTTGCCGTTTATGACGCGGATGGAATCGTTGTGAACTTTTCAAAGGCAACGAGCACTCATTCGGTAGTTCTACCTGAAGGTGGGATGATCGTTTTTGGTGGTGCTAAGGGGGATGTATTAAAAATTAATTTGCAGAATAAATAAACTTGTAGCACATAAAGCTTATTCCATATTGGCGATGAGGCCTCTCACAACGTTTTGAAGAGGGGTAAGAATCTTATCGCGTTTACACTGGTATAGAAACAGTGTGGTTGCAAAATCAGAACAGCCCGGTCACCAAATGATCGGGCTGTTTTGATATAGATAAATGTGTTTTCCTGTTCTTGAGATACGATGGTCTCCAGCACCTTTGCCCTTGTCACCAACTTGTTCAAGTCTGACTTCCTGTATTAAGGCGTATTACCTCCTGTAACATATTCATTTTGGATGCCGATATTACCGATCAATACCGTGCCCTTTTTCGTTTTATCAAATACAAAACCGATTTTGCTCAATTGCTCAGGTTGGAAATTCGGATTGGCCCTTTTTAAATCGGCAAGGTGGAACGCAAAGTTTTGGAACACCGGCTCCTTCGTCGGTTGCAAAGTCGTGAAAGGCCATTTTATGATGTTGCCTTCGAACATCGGTAGTAAATAAGCTTCGCTGCTAAGAGGGAGGGACGCCACGTTGCCTTCTTTGTCCTCCACATTAATGGTCAAATCTACGAGGACATCCTTGTCACGATTTGCTTTCTCGTCATTCCAGTCAGCCATCGAAAAAACGATGGAGCTCGTTTCTCGTATATCGAGACTGTCATTTGGCAAAACAACCGTGTAAGGGGGAACGCCAGGTGTCGCAGTACTATCCCACCCCAGACGCACTGCACTGTACAAGTCGGGGGCAAATTTCATCTCCACTTTTTCCTCTTTCCACTGCTTCAGATGCTCCCCGTTCAGCCTTCCTCCAGCCAATGTCGACGTACTCAGATCGATGTCTTCGTCAAAGCTACTAATGAGCTTTGTATTCGAGTCCATATAGTTGCTGATATACATGGTGTCCGGCAGCCACTCTCGGGCATAACCAATATCCTGGAACATGGACCGATATTCTCCTTTCCCTTTCAATGTCGTATCTAGGAAGGACGATATGAGCACCTTAGCTGCTTGTAGCTGCTCCTCCTGCGGTATCAGTTGAGCGGTGTTGAACAGTTTATTGCCAAGCCCTACATTGTCGTTTCTTCCCCAGACGGTGTTGAATTGGCCGTGATTCGCACCATAAATGTATACCGATGCTTTAAAATAATCACTACCGTTTGAAAAGCCGATCCGACTGTATTGGCTCGCGCCGGAATATGTGCTGACGTCCATGTCGTGTGAGCCTTGCAAAGTCAAATAGTTCAAATCCTTTAACGGAGTCAGGTGTCCCGCAGGCTTGTATTGCCCGTCAGTACCCGCAATCGAAATGATGGAACGGATACCAAAGTTGTAGTCGAATTTGATGTTGCCGTTTTCCGGGGAGGCCGGCAGTTTGTTATATGCCGCTGCGACCGTTACCGCCTCACCGCCGCGAGAGTGGCCGATCAGAGCGATCTGGCTCATGTCCGCTTTACCGAAAAACGGATTATCCTTCGTCTTATTCCACTCGTTCCACACTTTCAGATGCTCCAACATCAACCATCCCCGGGCCGGGTTTTCTTTCTCCAACAGGTTGAGTGTAAACAAATCATCGTAAAGGGATGTATTGAGAAAATTTTCGTCTATGGATACAAAAATATACCCGCGACTCGCCAACAGCTTACCCAAATATTCATATCCCGGGTCCGAATAATCGGTTGAGTTGGCGTTGCCATGAACGGTGACGATTAACGGAAACGGTCCTTCGCCATCAGGATACCAGACCAATCCATTCAGCGGCATTTGATCCGGTCCGAAACCAAACGTATTTGTACGATTAGATGACCACTTTTCTACAAAAGCCGATCCGTTCACCTGTTTTGTCACGAGCGACCCATTCTGGTTAAATTCCTTCCGATAACTGTTTGCGCTACCGTAAGTTAACGTTTTGACCTTATACGGTCCTTGTTCAGCTGGATTCGCCGCCGCCGTTGGGTNNGTTGGGTAGCGGTCCGCAGTTTTCATCGCTGTTAAGCGGTACGGCTTCGCCAAATCCGCATTGCCGTTGTTCAGCAGCCAATACCCGCCAATGCCAATGGATCCTAGCGTAACTGCCGCCAAAACCCCAGCAGTTACTTTCGAAATAAGCTTTGCCTCTCGGTATCTACCGGTTATCAATCGGGATAAGAGGGCTCCTAGTATAGAAAATACGACAATTATCAACAATGGGACGATAAACATCAACTGTATCGGCCCGATGAAGCTAATGAACAGCAAAAAAAACGAAGTGAGAGCAATCCAAACATAACGCGAAGGCATTCGCTTGGCAACATGAAGCACTCCTGCAATTGCGCCGGTTACGAGCACAATCACAAGCAAGATCACTAACGTTCCGATCAGATATTCGCCCAAACTGCGCGTTCCCAAAACGAAATATCCTTGGATGAAATACAAGCATAATGCGATGATGAGCAATACGATGGAGGCCCCTTTCCATCTTGGGGCAAGTGGACTAATTTTTTTCCATTTGTTCATTAACCGTGGGGTTCGCCCCGTCGGCTTCAATTCTATTCTTGACATGTAACGACCTCTTTCCCATAGAGCTTGTTCAAAATGTACCGCATAAGGTATAGAAAAATAAGCTAGTTTCAAGATGCAACCGTTCATGATGGACCATTCATATATTCGAGGTAGATACTAGAAACCCTCTTCTTCTACATAGTTTTACAATTTCAAACAGATCCATGTTAAAGCTGAATTAAGATTGTTCTTATTACAAGTAGGGTTGCGTGGTAACATTAGGAAATAATATATTGGGAGGAAGAGCAATGATAAAACCCAAAAGACTTAAGTCTGGTTCGAAAATAGCGATAATTCCACTTTCTAATGGTCTACCTTATCTGTTCCCAGATATCTACGAGCTTGGTATAAAAAATCTTTAAGACAACTTGGGATTAGAAGTTATTGAGATGCCAACCGCAAGAATGTCTCCAGATGATTTATACAAAAATCCACAAATTCGTGCAGATGATATAAATAAATGTTTCGAGTATGAGAGTATAGATGACATCATCACTTCAATTGGTGGGTATGAATCGGTTAGAATACTACCGTTTTTGGATACAAAGACAATCCAAAAAAAACCCGAATTTATCATGGGTTTTTCAGACGCGACTACTTTTATAACTTACTTAAACCAATGGGTATGGTAACTTTTTACGGACCTTCTGTTATGGCAGGTTTAGCCCAAATAAAAAGCCTTCCAACCGAATATACTGAACATTTAGAAGCGATTTTATTTCAAGGTCGTTTCCCTTATACATATTCTCCATTTGAGAAATGGACCAATGGATATAAAGATTGGAGCAAATTAGATACGCTAGGTGAGTGTCAACAGTTTTATAATAATGAGACTGGATGGACGTTTTTACCACCGAGCTAGGATATTTGTGGGGTGGATGTATCGAAGTATTAGAATTTATGAAATCAACTATCTATTGGGCTTTAAACTGCCCGTTAGCTCAACGAGGCTGCCGTTTCTTACCGGCAGCCTCGTTCTGATGATTGTTCAACTATAGTTCTCCGTTAGTTTAATAAACTACGCTGCTCAA
>DOJM01000511.1:318-6435 GCA_003529225.1 Paenibacillus sp. | reverse complement strand
TCCCTATCGAGCAAAGAGTGATGGTCAATGATTAGTGTACTGATTGTAGAAGATGATCCGATGGTAGCCGAGATGAATAAATTTTATCTGGAGCAAGTAGAAGGTTTTCAGTGTAAAGGCTGGGCTAAATCAGTGGGTGAAGCACTGATCAAATTGGCAGATGAGTCTTTCGAGCTGATTCTGCTGGATATTTACATGAAAGAAAGCAATGGATTGGAACTGCTGTCCGCACTCCGTCGAGGCAGCAAACGAATAGATGTGATTATCATTTCAGCTGCGAGCGATAAGGATAGTATCCGAGACGCACTCCAGAACGGTGCAGTCGACTATCTTATTAAACCGTTTGAGTTTGAACGCTTTCTCGCATCCCTTTCCGCCTACAAGGAACAGCATTTTCTGTTCCGCAATCAGGATTCGCTGGATCAGTCTGAATTGGATAAGCTAACCGGGTATAGGAAAGAGCCCTCGACCGTTCAGGATTTATCCAAGGGCTTTACCCGGCACACACTGCGGACGGTCTGGAAAGCGGTGGAGACCCATAATGCAAATTCNNATATGGGAGCGCTGAACAGTGAATTGACCTATGGCACCATAGGAAGGCCTGTACAGCGATATCGTATGTCTTCCCGCGGCAGTTCTGTGATTTCTAAATTTATATAACTTTTTGGAGTAGGCCGCCGGTTCCGTGTTTTATAAGGAATCGGCGGTTTTTAATTACTTATTTTTGATAGCGCTTACTTTAATAATTTTCATAATTCAATCAATAATTACGTAAAAACAAAAGCGCTTTCATTTCCGCTACTATAAGGCTAGAAAAGAGTTTAGGAGGAAATGAAAAATGCAAAAAGCGATTCCAACACCTGTTTCCAAAGGAAAGGAAGGTCCCCGGCCAGAAAAGGCTGCCTTCATTCAAAAATGTAAGCAATTTAAGGTGGGTGCCTTTCCGCTCCCTGTGTATCTAGCTCTGGCAGTGGTCATTCTTCTTGCAAGTGTGGCGGGGGAGCTACCGAATGACATGATTGGAGGGTTCGCTGTCATTATGGTTCTGGGTATTCTGCTGAGTGATATCGGTATGAAGCTTCCCTTGTTGAAAAATATAGGCGGCCCCGCTATCATGGCCCTTATGATCCCATCCCTGCTGATTTACTTGAATTTGTTCAACTCTTCCGTGACAGACGCTGTCACCACATTGATGAAAGAGGCCAACTTCCTGTACTTGTACATCTCCATCCTGGTGAGTGGCAGTATGCTCGGCATGCACCGCAAAACACTGGTAGCGGGTATTACGCGGATCTTCATCCCGCTGATCGTTGGGACGATTGCAGCGGTTCTGGGCGGTCTACTGGTAGGAACGCTCACAGGTTATAGCATGTATCATACTTTCTTCTTTATTATCGTACCGATCCTTGGCGGTGGAATCGGCGAAGGCATTCTTCCTCTCTCTATTGCATACTCAAGCATTCTGGGTGGACACGAAGCCGGTTATTACGTATCGCAGATGATCCCGTCGGCAATTATCGGCAACGTATTCGCCATCATTGTGGCGGGCTTCCTGAAACGTCTGGGCGAGAAAAAGCCTCATCTAAGCGGTAACGGTACACTAGTCAAATCCGGTGATGATTTACAGCATGACAATCCGGATAACAAACCCAAAGATTTCATGATGATGGGTGCGGGACTTCTGATCGCATGTAGTTTCTTCATTGTTGGGGCATTGCTTGCAGATTATGTGGGGATACCCGGACCGATTGTCATGATTCTGATGGCTGTTCTGATCAAATGTGTCAAGGCGCTTCCCGAAAGATTCGAAAATGGGGCTTACCAGTTGTATAAGTTCGTTGCTGGTAACCTGACATGGCCGCTCATGGTAGGTTTGGGCATGCTGTACGTTCCTCTGAAGGATGTAGCTGCCATTATCTCTGTACCTTATGTGCTGACCTGCCTCGCCATCGTCTTCAGCATGGTGGTTTCCGGCTATTTTGTGGGAAGAAAAATCAATATGTACCCTGTCGATGCGGCGATTGTAACCGTCTGCCATAGCGGCTTGGGTGGAACCGGAGATGTAGCCATTCTCTCTGCCTCCAATCGTATGCAGCTCATGCCTTTTGCCCAGATCTCCACCCGGATCGGCGGCGTCAGCACCGTTATAGTGGCAACTATTCTATTGCGGTTTTGGAGCTGATTAGGATGTCAAGCATATGGCCAGGAAGCTTATAGAGAAAAATACACTGCAATTAACAGGAGGAACAATAATGAAAATAATGGATGAAGTAATGAAGATGCATGTTGGCGGCAAGCTGGAGACCGGCTTGAAGAACCCTATTCGAAGCATGGAGGATTTATCCAAGGTATATACACCAGGAGTAGCCAAAGTGTGTCAGGCTATCGCCGCAGACCAAGATAAAGCATACGAATATACGATTAAGAAAAATTCGGTGGCTGTCATTAGTGACGGAACGGCTGTACTCGGACTTGGCGATATCGGTCCCAAAGCAGCCATGCCGGTCATGGAAGGCAAAGCAGCGTTGTTCAAACAGTTTGCAGATGTGGACGCTTTCCCAATCTGCCTGGATACAAAAGATACCGAGGAGATTATCGCGATTGTCAAAGCAATCGCTCCTACCTTCGGAGGCATTAATCTCGAAGATATTTCTTCACCTCGTTGCTTTGAAATTGAAGCGAGACTTAAGCAGGAGCTGGATATTCCAGTCTTCCACGACGATCAGCATGGAACGGCGATTGTGGTACTGGCTGGAATTTTGAATGCGTTAAGAGTATGCAACAAGGACATTAAGAATGTGAAGATAGTGGTGAACGGTATTGGAGCCGCCGGTATCGCCGTATCCAAGATGCTCCTCCATGCCGGTGCCGTAAATTTGATCGGTGTGGACCGCCAGGGTGCAATTAACCGTGNNTGGAGCGAGTTTGCACTAATTACGAATCCTCATCTGGAGATAGGTTCCTTATCTGAAGTTATTCAGGGGGCCGATGTATTTATCGGACTATCTGCCCCCGGTGCCTTAAAGCTAGGTGATGTAAAAAGAATGGCTGCTGATCCGATTGTATTTGCCATGGCCAATCCTACTCCGGAGATTGATCCTGAAATTGCTGGGCCTTACGTCAAGGTTATGGCGACAGGGCGCTCCGATTTTCCTAACCAGATCAATAATGTTCTCTGTTTTCCCGGTATTTTTCGTGGAGCCCTTGACTGTGGCGCCACTGAAATCAATGAAGATATGAAACTGGCTGCTGCAGAGGCGATATCATCGGTGATTGACGCCAGTGATCTTCATGAAACTTATATTATGCCGAATGCGTTTGATCCACGGGTAGTGGAGCGTATCCGGGAAGCGGTTATCCGAGCGGCGCTCAAGAGTGGTGTGGCAAGAATAGTTATGGACATTGATCGTTTAGGCCGGGGAGAAAGAGTAACCACAAGCTCTCTGATTTAATGTCTCTTATTATAAGAGCCTGAGTTTATGTGAATTAAGTGAAGAAGTTATTCAAACCCTTAACTGGTCTGAAGTGCACCCCTTAGAATAGACATTGGATAAAACCCCTGGTTTGTCCGATGAAATTCTAGGGGGTGTATTTTTATGGAGATTAAAGGACAGGAGTTTAAAACATACTCGGATGAGGTCAAAAAAGAGGCCATTCGTTTACATGTGGAGGAAAGATGGACTTATCGGAAAATTACGGAGCATTTTGAGATTCACGACCAAGGGCGAGTAAAGAAATGGATGAAGAAATACCGAGAGCTAGGGGAATTTGGACTACTAGATCAACGAGGGCGTCGTAAAGAATATATCGATCAAGATAGGTATGTTCAAAAGCTCAAACGGGAAAATGAAATGCTAAAAAAGTGTTTGGAAATCTGGATGCAGGAGGTGAAACGTACAAATATAGAGTCATTGAGAGTGCCGCAAAAGAGTATGCCGTTAGCGACCTGTGTAAACTCTTTAAAGTCTCCAGAATTGGATACTACGCTTTCTTGAAACGTAAAGGAGAGTACGGGATCAAGCGGCGAAAGAACTCATTCAGAAGGTGTATGAACGGTATGACGGAGTCTACGGCTATCGCCAAATTCAATTGTTCCTGCTACAAGACCACGGAGTTTGGATGAATCATAAGAAGGTACTCAGAATAATGGAGGATTTAGGCATTCGTTCGAGGATCGGCCGAAAACATCGTTGTAATTATGCTACTTCCGAAGGAGATCGTGTGGCGAAAAATATATTGAAACGGGATTTCAAAGCAGATGCTCCCAACCAAAAATGGGTGACAGACATTACGCAATATCGAGTAGGGGAAAAATGGCTCTATCTCTCTGCGATTAAAGATTTGTTCAATAACGAAATTATCGCTTATCAAATGAGTGCTAGGAACGACAAGAACTGGTTCTCCGAACCTTTCAGCAAGCGTGGACTCAGCAAAAAGACGTGACTGGACTAATCGTTCACAGCGATCAGGGAGGTAAATAACACGTCTCATGCATACCACGACATGCTGCCAAAGGTTGGCGCCCGAATCAGCATGTCTCGCCGAGGCAATTGTTATGACAACGCCTCTATGGAGAGCTTCTTCTCGCATCTCAAAACGGAAGGACTCTATCCTTATGATATCCGAAATATGGATGAGGCACAAAGGAAAATTGAATAAGAGGTATGAAGTACAGAAAGCTCCACAAGTCGCATTGGTTAAGCCCAATATATATTGGAATGAAATTAGCGTTTTTTTGGATTGTTCAATTATATCATTTTTGGATATATGTAACCAATCCATCAATTGATATACTAGCATGGTGTACTTCATCCATGCAATGTTGTACAGGCTAAATCAATCACTAACTTCACATAAAGAAGGAGGAAGGTCGATGTTTAAAGTTTTGGTATCGGATCCCATTGATTTGAATGCTGCAACGAGCCGGGGGATTATCGTGGCAATGCACCCGACGGCAATACGGTCACGATGTGCGAGCATGCCCTTGCGATGATGATGGCATGCATTGGCCCGGCATATTCCGCTAGCCTATGCAAAAAAACGTTACCGGGCGATAGGATCGTAATTTCTCCTTGGCGTCGAATTACGAAACAAGATACTCGTTGTGCTCGGGCTTGGCCGTATCGGGATCGAAGTGGCCAGACGTGCAGCGGAGAAAGAGATAATTATGATCAGCGTACATCATTTATAAACGTGGAACAGAAAGAGGGTAGAAGTCATGGGCCATCTAGTTAAAGAGAATCTCAAAACCGTGAAGCAGCAGATGGAATTGGCTTGCCAAGCCTCGGGGCGCAAGATAGAGGATGTGCAATTGTTGTTGGCGACCAAAACCGTACCGCTGGAAAAATTGCAAATGGCTATACAAGCGGGTGAGACTCTATTTGGGGAAAACAAAGCGCAAGAACTTCGGGACAAATTTCCACTTATGCAGCAGTATAGTCAGGTCGAATGGCATTTTATCGGACATCTACAAACGAATAAAGTGAAGGACGTTGTCAAATATGTTACGCTCATTCATTCTGTGGACCGCTTGAAATTGGGGCAGACCCTGCACCATCAGCTCGTCAAAGAGAACAAGACTATGGATATTCTGGTACAAATCAACACGTCCTACGAAGTAAGTAAATTTGGTGCTCCTCCGGAAACGGCACTGGAGTTGGTGGAACAATTGTCCCAGTTCGAAACGTTAAACGTGAAAGGCTTAATGACGATTGGAAAACTGAATGCTACAAACGACGAGACTCGGCACTGCTTCCGATTATTAAAATCTATTCAAACAAAAATTAGGGAGAAAAAGTTTCCACGTGTAGAAATGGATATCCTTTCGATGGGCATGTCTGGTGATTTCAAGGTGGCCATCGAAGAAGGAGCCACCATCATCCGCGTAGGGACAAGTGTATTCGGCCAACGTTACTTGCCGGACAGCTATTACTGGAACGAAAACGCACGCCAGGATGATTAGGAGAGAGGCAGGAGAATGTTTATGAACACAACATCCCATTCGCTGCGTGGACGCGATTTGATATCGCCGATCATTGCAGCTTTAATATCTGTCATTGTCAACTACGGGGGTACCTTTATTCTCGTGTTTCAGGCAGCAAAAGTTGCGGGTTTAAG
>DOJM01000511.1:0-278 GCA_003529225.1 Paenibacillus sp. | reverse complement strand
TGCAATAGGATTTATTGTTTTAGGATTATCGGGCATGTTTGAACGTTTCGTCCGGCTTATTCCTCCAGGCATCGCTTCCGGGTTGTTAGCAGGCATTTTATTGCAGTTTGGCATTTCAGCCTTTGAAGGAGCGAAAGTTGACCCATTGCTTGTCGTTGTACTGTTTGCCGCTTATATCGTGCTAAGACGGTTTACATCACGCTATGCGATTGTTGGCATACTGGCAATCGGACTGATTTATTTGATTTATATGGGGAAAGCAGATTTCAGTACGATCC
>DOJM01000175.1:3231-3418 GCA_003529225.1 Paenibacillus sp. | reverse complement strand
GCTTATCGTCCTAATAAGGACCCCGAAGGCGTTTATACTTGACAAAATTTCGGGCTCTCCCCTTCGAAAGAAGTTGGGAGAGTTCTTTATTTCCGAATACATTCGCTGAAAAAAGTGAAAAATAAGAGAATCCACTTGGAATTAGCACAGAATATGTTATAATATTAAAAAGTCAAAGAAAGTCAAA
>DOJM01000175.1:0-3172 GCA_003529225.1 Paenibacillus sp. | reverse complement strand
CAATCGGTATTATAAAGATTTAAGCACTGGAGGATGAGTGATGCGCAATATCTCTGATATTATCGAACAATATCTGAAGAATATTTTGCATGAAAGTCCCGAAGGTACGGTGGAAATCCAGCGAAATGACCTGGCGGACCAGTTCTCATGCGTACCGTCACAGATCAATTATGTCATCAGTACACGCTTTACTCTGGAAAAAGGTTATGTGGTGGAAAGTAAGCGGGGTGGCGGGGGATATATTCGTATTCAACGTTTTGAATTACCACCAAACGTGGCACTGCATGCCCATTTAAACCATACTATAGGTGGCGGGATTGATCAGAACGCTGCTGAAGGGCTGATTTATCAGCTGGAGGAAGCTGGTTTTCTAAGTAAGCGTGAAGCGTGCCTTATGCGCGCTGCTGTTTCTCGGGAATGCCTAACGGTTAAGATTCCATACCGGGATGAGATTCGTGCCAAGATTATGAAGGCGATGTTAATCTCTTTGTTAGGCAAATAATTGTCAACCATAAGNNGGGAGGGGCTTTCGCTTATGCAATGCCAGGAATGTGGCGTCAAGCCGGCAACACTCCACTTCACTAAGATCGTGAATGGAGAGAAGACAGAGTTTCATATTTGCGAGAGCTGTGCACGGGAGAAGGGTGAACTCATTCCCGGAACGGCTGGAGGATTCTCCATCCACAGTCTGCTCTCAGGCCTTCTTGATCTTGAAGGTGCCGGCAAGGAGAAGTCGGCTGCAACGAAGACTACGCAGAGCCTGCAATGTGAGAATTGTGGGATGACGTACTCACAGTTTAGCAAATTAGGCCGTTTTGGCTGTAGCTCCTGTTATGAATATTTTAACAGCGCACTGGACCCGCTTTTTAAGCGAGTGCATGGCAGTACTTCACATGTAGGTAAGATTCCGAAACGTGCAGGAGCTCAGATTGTGTTTAGACGCCAAATTGATGAACTCAAGCAGGAATTACAGCAAAGTATTACACAAGAAGAATTCGAGAAAGCAGCGGAGCTGCGAGATCAGATTCGTAAACTTGAAAAAGAAATAACACAAGAGTAAAGTCTTTGATATATAGGGGGGATATGACATGTCAAGTCTCCGATTTACTGAACAAGCGCTTAGTGATTGGATGCGTTCTGGAGGTAGTCATTCCGAGATTGTAATTAGCAGTCGTATGCGTATTGCCCGTAATCTAGAGCATCTTCCGTTCCCAATGCTGGCTTCCTTAGAGCAATCGGAAGAAGTATTAGCGCTACTGGCTCCTGTGTTTCATGAGGAAGCAGCTGCAGATTTCGGATCTTTTCAGCTCCTAAAGCTTGATGAAGTGAATGAACTGGACAAAAAGGTACTGGTTGAGAAGCATCTAATCAGTCCTAACTTGGCTAATGATTCGCGCAGTGCGGCTGTCTTATTAAATGAAGATGAGTCGGTCAGCATCATGATTAACGAAGAGGACCACCTGCGAATCCAATGTCTGTTTCCTGGTCTTCAGGTTAGAGAAGCATGGGAACGTGCGACGGCGATCGATGATATATTTGAGGCAGCTGTCAATTACGCTTTTGATGATAAAAGAGGATATTTGACTAGTTGTCCCACCAATGTTGGTACTGGGCTTCGTNNTGCTGCATCTGCCAGCGCTTGTAATGACTCATCAGATCAATCGCATATTGTCTGCAGTGAACCAAGTGGGATTGACAGTAAGAGGAATTTACGGTGAGGGTAGCGAAGCAGTAGGGAACATCTTTCAAATTTCTAATCAGATCACTCTCGGTCAAACGGAAAGTGAAATTATAGAGAACCTTCACAGTGTAGTTACCCAGATTATTGAGCACGAGCGAAATGCCCGTGAACGGTTGCTTGTTGACTCCGCCCTGAGAATAACAGACCGAGTGAAGCGTTCTTACGGGATTTTATGTTATGCAGCTCTTATGGAGCTGAAAGAATCTGCTCAACGCCTGTCTGATGTGAGACTTGGGATTGACCTTGGCATTCTGGAAGGTCTTTCGATTTCAGTGCTTAATGAACTTAACGTAAAGACACAGCCAGGATTTCTGCAAAAGATGTTCGGCGATGAGCTGAACGCTACTGAACGAGATATGTATCGGGCAAAACTGCTCCGAGAGACACTGGGAACACAACATTAATATAGATATTTATTATTCATGGAGGTGCAGGAGATATGATGTTTGGAAGATTTACGGAACGCGCACAAAAAGTGCTAGCGCTGGCGCAGGAAGAAGCTGTTCGTTTAGGACACAACAATATTGGTACAGAACATATTTTGCTCGGACTTATTCGTGAAGGAGACGGCATTGCTGCTAAGGCATTAATAGCTTTAGGTCTAGGTCTTGAAAAAATCCAGGACGAAGTGGAGACACTGATTGGCAGAGGTCAAGAACAGCCTACGAACATTGCTTATACTCCTCGCGCTAAAAAAGTGATTGAGCTGTCGATGGACGAAGCCCGCAAACTGGGTCATACGTATGTTGGCACTGAGCATATTCTGCTTGGACTTATCCGTGAAGGAGAAGGTGTCGCGGCTCGTGTGCTTAATAACCTCGGCATCAGCTTGAATAAAGCTCGTCAACAAGTACTTCAGCTCCTTGGAAGCAGTGAGGCTGCCTCTAGTCATAGTGGGACTCCGGCTAACGTTAGCACACCGACCCTAGATGGTCTTGCGCGCGATTTGACTGCCTATGCTAAGGAGGGCAATCTAGACCCAGTTATCGGCCGTAGCAAGGCAATTGAACGTGTTATTCAGGTACTGAGTCGCCGGACTAAAAATAACCCGGTACTGATCGGTGAACCTGGTGTTGGTAAGACAGCTATCGCGGAAGGACTTGCACAAAAGATTATCAATAATGAAATCCCAGAGACACTTCGCGATAAACGCGTCATGACGCTCGACATGGGCTCGGTAGTGGCTGGAACAAAATATCGCGGTGAGTTTGAAGACCGCCTCAAGAAAATTATGGATGAGATTCGTCAAGCAGGTAATATCGTACTCTTTATCGATGAGCTTCATACGCTGATTGGTGCTGGTGGCGCAGAAGGTGCCATTGATGCATCCAACATTCTTAAGCCGGCTTTAGCCCGCGGAGAACTTCAGTGCATCGGTGCGACCACGCTTGATGAATATCGTAAATATATTGAAAAAGATGCAGCATTAGA
>DOJM01000061.1:362-3948 GCA_003529225.1 Paenibacillus sp. | reverse complement strand
CTCGCCATTCCTGCGGGGATATATCTGAGTGTTAAGAACAAACTTTAACCAGATTAAAGAGAAAGGGGGATGATACTATGCATGAGATGCCGAAAATCTTTGTCGGGGGAATACCGATAGATATATCAGCCGTATTGATGCTTCTGATCAGTTGTACAGTAGTATTTGTGCTGGTTATGCTGTCGGTTCGTAAGCTTTCGGTTGAGAATCCATCTAAGCTTCAGAATTTTATGGAATGGGTTGTAGAATTTGTAGAGGGTGTCATAAGCAGTGCCATGGACCTGAAGAAAGGAAAACCTTACATATCTTTGGGGCTAACGTTGATTCTGTTTATCTTTGTTTCCAACCTTCTTGGATTGCCTTTCTCAGTTGTAACTGAAGCACATGGACCTGTAACCGTGTTTGGCCATGTGATTGAAGCAACCAGGAACTTGGCGCATGGTGATCATGTTGAGATCTTATGGTACAAGTCGCCGACTGCTGACATTAATATCACTGCAGGATTGGCAATTATTGTGTTTATACTGATGAACTTCCTGGGCATTAAGCTCAACGGCAAGCATTATTTCAAACACTATATTGAGCCGTTTCCAATCTTTTTGCCACTGAACATTATCGAGAACCTGGCAAAACCAGTAGCTCTGGCTATTCGTCTATTTGCTAACATTTTTGCCGGAGAAGTACTGATTACAGTCATTTTGAAGCTGGGGATTCTCAGTATTCCGTTCCTGGCTGTATGGCAAGGCTTCAGTATTTTCGTCGGGGCACTACAGGCGTTTATCTTTACGATTCTGACGATGGTTTATATCGCACAGATGACGATTCACGAAGAAGAAGCACATTAATGAACTGCTGCGAAGAGAACGGCTATTGTCTGATTTTCTTTCGCGGGAGATATCTTATATCATTAAACACATTATGAACCAAAATTAAAGGAGGATATTTACAAATGGAATATTTAGCAGCAGCAATAGCGGTTGGTTTGGGTGCACTTGGTGCAGGTCTTGGTAATGGTGNNGCTCGTCAACCAGAAGCTCGTAATGCGCTTCAAACAACAATGTTTATCGGTGTAGGTATCGTCGAAGTTATTCCGTTGGCAGCAACAGTTATCGCATTCCTAATCATGTTTTCATCTTAATAAACCGTATTTACGGTTTGGCGGGGACGGCCGATGCCATCCGCGCCTTACTTTTGTATACGTCCGCATGACGCGGTAATGGAAGGGAGTGACCTCAGTGGAAATTGTTTGGACAAACATCTTATTTTCAATTGTAGCCTTTGGGATTCTATATTTCTTGCTCAGTAAGTATGCGTTCAGCAAACTGTTCGCAGTTATGGAGAAACGCCGTGAGCTGGTAATGCAGCAAATGGATGAAGCTGCGAAGACTAGAGAGCAAGCGGTCGCGTATGTGGAAGAGCAGAAGCAGGCGCTGAACAGTGCACGCCAGGAAGCTCAACAGATTATTCAACAATCGCAAATTACTAGCAATCAACAGGTAGAACAAGCTTTGGCTCAAGCTAAAGTTGAAGCTGCACGCGTCAAAGAAGAGGCCGTGCGCGATATCGAGAACGAGAAGAATAAAGCAGTGGAAGAGTTGCGCAGCGAAATTGGAACGGCATCTGTTCGTATTGCTTCTAAACTTCTTAAAAAAGAAGTTAGTGCTAGCAGTGAGCAGGAGCAGCTTGTGAACCAATACCTCAATGAGGTAGGAGGCCGATCATGAGCCGCGATACGGTAGTTGCCAAGCGCTACGCTAAGGCATTGTACAGTGCAGCGGTAGAGAAGGGGATTACCCTTGAAGTAGAAGAACAGCTCAAGGCAGTGGTCGAAGTATTACATTCAGACCAAGAGGTACAGCGGTTTATTCTTGCACCACGTATCTCGGAGTCCGACAAGCTGAAAGTGCTGCGCACAGCACTTCAAGATAAGCTCTCTCCTATTGTAATGAACATTGTAGAACTGTTAGTAGAGCGAGGCAGAACCGATATTTTTGCCGAACTGCTGGATACGTATATCAAGATTGAAGGAGACGCTCTTGGCATTGGTGATGCTAAGGTATACTCCGTTTATTCTTTAAGTGAAGAAGAACAAGCGGCTGTAGCTGCAGAATTCGGCCAGCTCGTAAACCGTAAAATTCGGGTTACGAATGTGGTCGATCCAAGCCTGCTGGGAGGACTGAAGGTTTATATCGGCGATACGCTGTATGACGGCAGTCTTTCTAGTAAATTGGAACGTCTCGAGAAATCCTTTAATGATAAGCATAGAAGATAGGGGTGAGGATATTGGGCATCAGACCTGAAGAGATCAGCACTTTGATCAAAAGTCAAATTGAGCAATATAAAGCCGATATCGAAGTTGCCGAAGTGGGCACCGTCATTCAAGTCGGAGACGGTATCGCTCGTGTCTACGGTCTGGAAAACGCAATGGCAGGCGAGTTGCTAGAGTTCTCCAACGGTGTAGTGGGCATGGCGCTCAATCTGGAAGAAAGCAACGTCGGTGTTGTTATTCTGGGTGAGTACAAGGAAATTCGTGAAGGCGATCAAGTAAAACGTACTGGACAAATCATGCAAGTTCCAGTTGGAGAGGCCCTTCTGGGTCGTGTTGTTAACGCACTCGGTATGCCGCTTGACGGTAAAGGCCCAATTCAAACGACGGAGTTCCGTCCGGTTGAGAATAACGCTCCTGGTGTTATTGACCGTAAATCGGTTCATGAGCCAATGCAAACTGGCCTTAAAGCGATTGATGCGATGGTACCAATTGGTCGTGGACAACGCGAACTTATCATTGGTGACCGTCAAACAGGTAAGACTGCAATCGCAATCGATGCGATTATCAACCAAAAAGGCAACGGAATGAAATGTATTTATGTTGCTATTGGACAAAAACAATCAACAGTAGCACAGGTTGTAGAAACTCTCCGCCGTCATGGCGCGTTGGAATATACAATCGTTGTAACTGCTTCGGCTTCAGAGCCATCCCCACTGTTGTATATTGCTCCATACGCAGGTTGCGCAATGGGCGAGTACTTTATGTACAAGGGCGAACACGTACTGATCATTTATGATGACCTTTCAAAACAAGCTTCGGCTTATCGCGAATTGTCCTTGCTGCTTCGTCGTCCACCGGGTCGTGAAGCGTTCCCTGGTGACGTGTTCTACTTGCACTCCCGTCTTTTGGAACGTGCGGCTAAGCTTAGTGATGAGCTTGGTGGTGGTTCATTAACCGCGCTTCCGTTCATCGAAACACAAGCATCTGACGTATCGGCTTACATTCCTACGAACGTAATCTCGATTACAGATGGTCAAATATTCCTTGAATCCGATCTGTTCTACTCTGGTCAACGTCCTGCGATCAACGTCGGTATCTCCGTTTCCCGTGTAGGGGGCTCCGCTCAGATTAAAGCGATGAAGAAGGTAGCTGGCTCGCTCCGTTTGGATCTTGCTCAATATCGTGAACTTCAAGCTTTCTCACAGTTCGGCTCAGATCTTGATAAATCTACGCTTGCTCGTCTAAATCGCGGAGCACGTATGATGGAAGTTCTGAAACAAGGTGTAAATCAGCCGTTGTCTGTTGAGCATCAAGTGC
>DOJM01000061.1:0-326 GCA_003529225.1 Paenibacillus sp. | reverse complement strand
ATGTACACTGCTGTAAAAGGATATTTGGATGATATTCCTGTTAAAGACGTAAAACGTTTTGAAAAGGAATTCCTTGCTTACATGGATAGCAGTGCTGCTGAAGTTGCTCAATCCATCAGAGATACCAAGGATTTGACAGCAGATAACGAAGCCGCTCTTAAAGCAGCAATTGATAAATTTAAAAGAGGCTTTGCTACTAGCTAATATAGATCGTGCGTAAATGGATCTTACTAAGTGGGCTTTGGCTCAGCCGAAGCTCAGGCTATTACTTATAAAGTTGGCTTTGAATTCGTCAAAGCCAAGAAGATGCTTACGAAGTTAGCTTT
>DOJM01000060.1 GCA_003529225.1 Paenibacillus sp. | reverse complement strand
TTAAGGATGTATTTTCAATTATTGGTCCGGCAATGGTCGGTCCTTCAAGCTCACATACCGCTGGGGCAGCACGGATCGGAAGGGCTGCAAGGCAGGTGCTGGGTGAAGTACCGCGTGTGGCTGAAGTAACGTTTTTCGGTTCTTTTGCAGCAACTTATGAGGGACATGGCACAGATCGAGCGATTGTTGGAGGGTTACTTGATTTCACTACTGACGATCATCGGCTTCCAGATTCCCTAGAACTGGCGGTCGAAGCCGGGATGGAAGTTTCTTTTAAGCAAGGAACAGGTCTGTTCCCACATCCGAACACCGTTAAGCTGCATCTCATCGGACAAGAAACAGGAAGCGAACTGACGCTAACAGGGACATCTATTGGTGGCGGGAACATCGAGATTGTTGATATCGACGGTTTTGGAGTGAAGCTTACGGGGATCTATCCGACGGTTCTGATTAATCATATGGATTATTTAGGTGTTCTGGCAAGTGTTACGGAAGTGATGCGTAACGGACAGTTTAATATAGGGCATATGTCTCTGGATCGTAAGAATCGTAGTGGTGCAGCCTTAACGGTGCTGGAGCTGGATGAAGCGGCTACACCGGAGCTTATTGAAGCGCTTAAAGCGCTCACTGCTGTGAAATCCGTGAAGTTGGTTAATTTAAACGAAGGTAAGCAAGATGAGAAGGGGAAGGAAAGTTTAACATGAATTTTCAAACACTTAGCGAGCTGGCTGTATTGTGTGAGGAACGCGGTCTCACGATTGGAGCACTTATGCTCGAAGAGCAAAGCGCGGAATCTGGACGTTCCAGTGATCATGAATTTTCCACGATGCGTGAATATTACGGCGTGATGAAAGAGGCTGTTCATCGCGGGATGCATGAAGATACAACTTCGCGCAGCGGCCTTACAGGCATGGATGCCCAGCGTGTAGGAGCATATAACGCGGCTGATGAACCATGCCTAGGCGGACCTGCAGGTCAAGCTATGGCTTACGCGCTGGCTGTATCCGAAGTGAATGCTTCTATGGGCCGGATCATTGCGACGCCTACTGCTGGTTCATGCGGGATTATTCCGGGTGTATTTCTCAGCTGTCAGGAACGGTTTGGCTGGGACGATGACTACATGGTATCCGGATTGTTTGCAGCCGGGGCCATCGGTTATGTCATCGCCAATAATTCATTTGTATCAGGCGCGGAAGGCGGCTGTCAAGCTGAGGTAGGTTCAGCCATTGGGATGGCGGCAGGCGCGTTAACCGAGCTACGCGGTGGAACGCCTGCACAAGCAGTGCATGCTGTCGGGCTAGCACTTAAGAACACTTTAGGCCTGATTTGTGATCCGGTCGGAGGACTTGTAGAGATTCCTTGTATTGTTAGAAACGGATTCGGTGCAGTTACCGCACTTGCCGCCGCAGATATGGCACTGGCTGGTGTTCGTAGTGTGATTCCTTCAGATGAAGTTATCAAGGTCATGCTCGAGGTAGGCTCAGCTATGCCGGAGAAACACCGCGAGACTGCAGGAGGCGGTTTAGCACAGACACCTACCGGCCGTAAAATCATGCAGGATTTACGCAAAACGAAGTGATTAATACGTCACAAATCACAATTTGTATTTAGAGCATTTTGAAACGTTCCAGCTGATCCCATTGACCTTCTTGCCGAAGGATTTCTGCCTGCCTAGGTCCAATGAGGTCAAAATGGGGAAAAGATGAACGATTATGAATATATTGGGCCGGCAATCCATTCTCCTCGCACCAGTGTTTCAGTGTGGTAAGATTACTACAGCCCACCTTGGTGACGGTAGTGATACCGGGAAAGCGTGGATCCAGCCAATAATGAGTCAAGAAGGCGATCTCTCCTGCGGAGACCGCTTTTTTCCACCGGGATAATTCTTCTCTATTGATGCCGAAGGCCATAACGTCTCATCCTTATCTATTGTAGTTGACAACATTATAACCCATGAAAGGGGATTACATCATGAACGGACAAGTAAGAGCGGATATTCGTCCTGGGCTTGAAGTGGATATTGTACTTAAGCAGGATCAGCCTACAGGCAAGCTAACACACGGTACGGTGAAAGATATTCTCACGAACTCGCCTCGGCATCCGCATGGCATTAAGGTTAGATTGACTAGCGGACAGGTAGGACGAGTTAAGAATATTACAGGCAACTAAATAAACTATACTTCTCCACATTAAAAAGCGACCCTAATCTTGTTGTTCTGCTCACGGAAACAGAACAACGAGATTAGGGCTTTTTGGTTTAAGTTGTTATATTCGGCCCATAAAATCCTCAACAGATTTATCGGCTTTAGTCTGATTACATAACGTGCAAGCGCAGACGCAATTATCTGGGGTTGTATGACCACCTTTAGCACGAGGTAGTAAATGATCAATGGTGTCCCCATAAGCGCCGCAGAAGTAGCAGATGTAATTGTCTCTGGCTAGTATATAAGCGCGAAAATCCTTATTACTATACAATCGTCGAATAGTTCGACGGTTTACAACGATAGCGGCATGTTCCCTGACTAGGGTAATCGCAAGCGCTAGATCGATCTCCTGATGCCAGCGCCGTCCCTTATCGCTATGACCACGCATCAGAATCATCCCTTTGGCAGAAGGAATCAATTGGGTTGGATCCTCGGGATTTAGCTTCGTGCCTTGAGAGTGTGGGTGTTTTCTTCGCTGCTCCAAACCTCGTACGCGGCGGTTCGGATTGGATTGTCCAGGAGAAGTAGCGGCGGAAGATGGCTTTGCTTCTTTGGGACGTTCCAATAGAGCTTGCTGATGAATTTGGATCGTATTAAGCTTCACAAGTAAGGGGTTTGCTGTGAGGTTTATATTTAGTGCTTCCCGTTGTTTCCGACATTCACGGCAGGCACCACGGCGTGACTGCCCCTTGGAACGTTTGCCTGTACGTCTGCGAAACTCAGAGAGCGGCTTCTGTTTGTGGCAATAAGCACACTGTTTGGTAAATAGAAGGTCGGTATCATTCATAAGTATGTTAGGTGCAGCGCATGTGTACGCATGTCCTGTCTCCTTGTTTTTTTAAATATAAGAAACTATAGGTTTCACACCATACTTTATGTCTTAAATCTCTCGCTAAACGCTTACCGCCCTTATAAGGTCGTCGAAAGCGTTTGTACTTGGGATTCAATGGTTCTATTTATGAGATCCGTCAGGTGAAAGGTTAGCTTCTAAACTTAGTATACCGTAAAGCGCTGCTGTTCACATCGTACGTAAAAAAACCGTAAACACAGCCGAATTTGTGATATGCATCTCGGTGATACACAGGGAAAACTTGTAAAATAAAAAGAGGGGCAAATTCATTATCTAAATAAGATTGCTCTAATTCTTATAAGGAAATGGGGTAATGAAATGGAATTAGTGAAGGGAAGGCCGGGTACAGTAACATGGCTTTATATTCTTCTTATTTTTTTGGGGGTTGGAGCGTTAGGAGGGGGCGGTGCTCTTGTAATAGATCCTAGCGGGGATCTAATGAAAATGCCGACTTCTATGCTGGAAAGATCGCCATTCTCAGATTTTTTATTCCCGGGTATTCTGTTATTTATCGTATTTGGTTTATTGCCCCTCCTCGTTTTTTATGGTCTGATCAAGAGACCTCAGTGGCACTTGGTAGAACGATTAAATCCTTTTAAAAAATTATATAGCTTCTGGGCTTTGTCTCTGTATATCGGGTTTGGGCAAATCATTTGGATAACGGTGCAGACATTCATGCTAAATAGTGTTGCAATTATACATCTGATCTACATGAGCCTAGGGCTATTGATTCAGGCTGTCACATTACTCCCCTCTGTACAAAGTTACTTTTCGCTGGACGGCGGTACGGAAAGACGTTAAACTTGCAGTGAACAAAAGGCATTTCATTTGTCAGGGCAAGGAGCGAGCCGAATTGACAACGATATACGATATTGCCAAAAGAACCGGTTACTCTCCAACAACGGTTTCTAAGGCGTTTAATAATTATTCCGATGTACGTGAGAAGACTCGTCAGGAAATATTCCGGGTTGCCCAAGAAATGGGATATTTGCCGAATTCACATGCCCGTACACTGACCACTAAGAAATCGTGGACCATCGGTGTACTGTTCGTAGAGAATACGGGATTTGGTATTCGCCATCCTTTTTTCAGCGCTGTGATCGAGAGCTTTAAGAAGGTTGCCGTGGAAAAAGGGTATGCCCTCATGTTTATCTCCAAAGATGTCGGCGGTAAGCAAAGCGGTTATTTAGAGAATTGCAGAATTCGTGGCGTAGACGGTGTTGTTGTCTTCCTGTCCGATTATGAGGATCCGTATTTCCGTGAGCTGCTTGAGAGTGATATCCCTACGGTTATTGTGGATTTTGAGACTTCTGAGACGCATACGGTATGCTCGGATAATACAGCTGGGGCACAGCTGGCAGTGGAGTATCTAGCTTCTTTGGGGCATCGCAAGATTGCTCATATATCCGGAGGCATGAATACATTCCCAGGTAAAATGCGGGAGCTAGGTTATAAGACCGCCATGAAGCAGCGAAGGTTTAAAGTGCCCAAGTCCTATGTTGTAAACGGAGCCTTTTATTCTCGGGAAAGCGGCTATAACGCGATGCTGGAGCTTCTTAAGCTCCCTGAACGTCCAACCGCCGTCTTTGCTTCGGGTGTCTTACTAGCCTTAGGGGCTATTATGGCTGCTAAAGATAGTGGACTTTCCGTACCGATGGATATTTCAGTTATGGGTTACGATGACATCGATCTTGCCGAGTATGTTTCACCTGCATTGACAACGGTGCGTCAGGACACGGAACTTCTTGGAAGCCAAGCGGCGGACATTCTTTTATCGTCAATTGAAGGGAAAGTGATAGATAAGGAAGCGATTTTAGTTCCGGTGGAAGTGGTTGAACGGGAATCCTGTGCACCTCCGATTAGCGGAAGTTAGTCGATATTAAAATCAGGATAAATCTTGACGAATTGAAAAGAGTGCTGCTAAAGTAAAAGACAGTATAGCTTTCAATTTTTTTCTATGAGGTGAGAGAGTGGTATTTGGCACATCTTATGTTGTGAGATGGAGCTATAATCGACTCATGGTTATAAATGCTCTTTCAATTGATTTGGAAGATCATTTTTTTTCGAAATAATCGAAACCGGTTTCGATT
>DOJM01000572.1 GCA_003529225.1 Paenibacillus sp. | reverse complement strand
TCTCACCTGTTGTAAATCCAAGTGTATCCCCTGCTGAAATATCGTATAAATAGGCAATGGACGTAGGAAGCCATATCGTCCCTTTCTCTGGCTTTAATCTCTCATCTCCTTGTGCAAATATAAGCTCATCTACCGCATACGGACGCACAGGCGTATCCATCATATATAAAGTTAGGCTTGAAAGCATTTCTGACGACTCTTTCCCCTGAACATTGATTCCGGATAAGGTTCTAAACGGGATCAATTCTGACGATGTAACCCCTTCTTGTTCATTCCACCATTGATGTACCTTTTGCGAGTCATGTAGCTCATCGCCTAAGGTCAACATCTCATGNNTGCATATCCGTAAATAAATTATTTGTATTCAATATAACCGTAACCGATGTAGCAAGGAGTAATGTCGATAAGAGGATGAGTAAGCCAATCAGTCCATTGTGTACTTTCTTTTTTCTTAAATTAGCTAAACAAAGAGAGTAAACTGCATACATAAGCGCTCACCCCTTTCCTGAGACGCAAGAGAAAATGATCGCTTCTCTGTCTTGGAGTTGGGTATTGTCAAACTTATCAAACTCCAGCACATCCGCGATTTTTCCATCTTTTATCAAGATAAGACGGTCAGCTCTGCAAGCCGCTTTAATATCATGGGTTACCATGACCACGGACTGCCCTTTACGATTCATATCCGTTAGAATATCCAGGACCGCCACACCATGATCATAATTTAAACTTCCGGTAGGCTCATCCGCAAATATAACATCTGGAGTATTGATCAACGCTCTGGCAATCGCCGCTCTTTGTTGCTGGCCACCTGAGGTCTGGGAGGGTAGGCGATGCTGCTGACCCTCAATTTCCATTGCTTTCATAAGTGAGAACGCTATGCTCTTCACCTTCTTCTTGGAGTGTCCGGCAATGTACCCAGGCAATGCGATATTCTCATATAAGGTAAGGTCAGGCACCAGATTAATACTTTGATAAATATATCCGATTCTAGTTGCCCTAAAATCTGCTAGGTGCTTCTCCTTATACCTATCGATACGTTGGTCTTTAAAATAAACCTCGCCTACCGTAACGGAATCAAGCCCACTAAGAAGATACAGTAGCGTAGACTTACCTGAGCCTGAATTCCCCATGATAACCGTGAAGTCCCCTTCATAAACTTCTAAATCTAAATTTTTGATCGCATGAAATTGTTCGCTGCCCCGGGAATAGGTTTTGCAAAGATTCGTAGCTTGAATGATCACTTTCTTTACCAATTGTAAGCCCTCCTGAAATTATGTCATATTCTCATTGTAAAGGGCACTTATGTATAGACTCTTATCTAAATATTAATAAAATATTACAGCCACAACCTAACCTAACCTAACGGAATCAAACAATGAAATACCGTTCCTTGACCCTGTACACTTTTGAAAGAAATGGACCCATGGTGCGCTTCAATAATATGTTTACAAATCGAGAGTCCTAATCCAGACCCCTCATTTTTAGGATTAGAGTTCAACTTCCCTTTAAAATACCGATCAAAAACAAAAGGCATATCTTGTGGAATAATTCCCTTCCCTGTATCTGCTATCGTTATTTTTAATTGTCCCAGCGTAAGCTCTATATTCACCCGAATAGAATCACCCGCAGATGTATGTTTCAACGCGTTGGCAATGAGATTAGAAATGACCTGTTCCAACCGATTGGCATCCACTTGAATCAACACATTAGGAATGTCCGGCGGCTCTATGAAAGTAACTCCTGTTGTACGAACATAATGCCCGATTGGTTGTAGAATCCTAAGCAACATGTCCCTACTGTACTGCTCGGTAAGCGTCACTGAGATCTGACCTAATTCTTTTAATGCATGCTGCAGCAGATCCTCTGTCAATCTCGTCATTGTATCCGTATTGTTATGCATGACCTCAACATATTCCATAACCGCTGACATATCTGGGCACACCCCCTCACGTATGGCTTCAATGTAAGCCTTTAACGTTGTCAGAGGGGTTTTTATTTCGTGAGAAATATTGGAGATGAGTTCCTTCTGTGCTTTATCTTGTTCATCTCTCCGAAGGTTAAGATACATAATTTCCATTCTCATTTGATCAAACGTCGCATAGACCTCGCCGATCTCATCCATGATTTTGTATGTGGATTTTTGCTCATAGTTCCCTTTCAGAATAGCTTCTGAGTATTCCTTTAAGTGATGAATGGGCTGGATGATATCTCTTTTGAATTTGTTCCTAAGAAGAACCATCAGCAAGCATAAGATGAGTAGCAACGAAGTGATCATAATAAATAGCAACAGGGGTATAGTGTGAGATTTATCAACAAAGACCGTACTTGCAGGCATTGCAAATATCGCATTTCCAACTTGAACTTGGGTTACCTCATCCACCACTGGAAAAGCAATGCTATAGGTATTCTTCTCTACTCTTGCATGGTATAAATCATAATGCAGTGAAGTTTTTAGATCTATTTGTTGAATGGTGTTGTTCGGTGAAGAATTGAACATAACACGGCCATCCAGTTGCACATATATTAAGCTTACTTGGTGATCTTGAGACATGGCTTGGAGGGTGTTTTTTAACATAGGATCATCATAAAGCTTCTGATTATATTGCT
>DOJM01000336.1:2931-6654 GCA_003529225.1 Paenibacillus sp. | reverse complement strand
CTTCTTTAATGCCTTACTCATCTCATCAGACTGAGCCGTCGATGCAGGTACATCTGCACGAGTCTTCCAATGGTTAATAGTAGGCACACCTCCGACAAAGCTCCAGAGATAAGCTGCAAAGCTGCCATGTTCCTCGCAGATTTGCAAATACACACCTGCATTACGGATGATAGCATCAATTTTCAATCGATTTCTAATAATCCCTGGATCACTCATTAGCTCTGCAATTTTGGCTTCATCATAATGGACAACCTTATTCGGATCAAATCCGTCAAATACCTCTCTGAAACGCGCCCGTTTTTTTAGTACCGTGTACCAGCTCAGCCCAGCNNAGCATAAGCAATTCAAACAGCTTTTGGTCATCATACAGAGGCTTACCCCACTCCTCATCATGATAGGCAATATATAGAGGATCATCATTGACCCAAGCACAGCGAGTGACTTCCATCCTTCTTCTCTCCTTTACACCAGTCCTAACTGAATACATTCACATCTACTCACTGTATACGAAAAAAAGGGAAGAACACAAGGTTCATCCCCTAAAAAAGTTATTCTATTTTCTATACGCTTACGTATTGCCTACCTCTTATGGCCGGATCTGCACTCTCGTTTCTTTTTCCGGATCATCAGTGGTGTAGAAGTAATTATAAATAGTAGCTTCTGTACCTTTAAAATTCTTATATACCTCTATATTCTTGTTGCTCCCATCTCCTGTGAAAGTAGGAATAACCGTTTTACCTAGAAGGCGCTCTCTATCCAGCCCAATATGGGTGTTGTTAATCCCACCAAAACGAGCATCTTCGCTTCCAGTTTCGACATAAAGATCGGCTCCCTTCATATAATATGTCCACTTCACGGGATATCCGCTGAGCTGCTGGATAATCGTCTGTTTCTTTTGCGAAATGTTTGTTAAGAGAAGAGGTATTTTATCATCATTATTACTTTTATAGCTACCATGCTGAGTCACCCTATATTTAGCTACAAAGGTAATCGGAGTCCCCTTTGTAATTTCAAGATCAAATGGTCGCTCGAATAGAAGCTCTGTCAGCGCTGGCTCATCTGGAGATATCTTTGATCTACTCTCAATAGTTTTGCCTGCTATTTCAAGAGCGTACTTTTTATAAGGGAAGCTATAGTATTTATCCTTACTTCTAACTATGACTCGAATTTGCGTTGGCGTCACAACCAGCTTCTCCAGCATGAAGTCCGTTTCACCTACCTCGAGCGGCAGATTTAGGCTTGTACTCATTGTCCCATTTTCCATCTGCTTTTTGCTTAATTGAATATTAAATACCTTTGGTACTGCTATATCTTTTTCTTTCATCATATATTGCAGCTTATAAGTCAGTTTACCGCCGGAAACATCTTCCGCTTTATAATATTGCTTCGCTGTATACTCCCCCATCACTCCCGGTTGAGCAAATATAGAACCAGTTTGCCAATTTATTAGCGTTCCATTGTTATACACAAATATCTCTGGGTAAGCCCACTTTTTCACGTCCGGCTGGTCAAAAATAATTCCTGATGATAACAGNNGGGTAAACGGCTTCACTTCTATGCTACGCATCCCTTCCTGTCCAATAGGGAAGCTCTGTGTCTTCGTCGAGTTGACATCCAGCGGTAAATCCAATGTTTGTAAACTAAAGGCTTGGATATTATCCATAACAACCTGGGCATTCACTGTGTCCTGTTTCGGTGTCCATTCACTTTCGAAATAACCATAATATATATTGTTGTTCTCGTCCCAGTTCAGATATGTAAACTTTTCAAACCTCTTCTCCCCTTCAGGACCTTTCAGAGTCATCCCACCCACACGCCAATATTCATTATCCTTCCGTTCTCCTACATCCAAGGTAAATAAGATCACCGTCCGTTTCTTTTCCACGACAGCTGTACGTAGCTTTAGCGTTACTCCATCTATTGTCACCGATTGATCCAGCTGTTGTCCGAGTTCCTGTGGCAGTGCGGCCTGAATGCCGCTTCTTCCACGAAGCATTGTATCCCAGTTATAATGAACTGCCGCATAAACCGGCGCCGCTGCTAGAAGTACGGATAACGATGACACAAGGGCTAGTTTGCTCCAGTTTCTCCCCCNNTCTGAGTTTGAAAAGCGGTTGTAGTATTCTGTTCTATTCTCTCCCACATGTTTTCAAAATCAGGATAGGGCACATTTCTATCCTCATTTAACTGATGCACCAGCATATTCTCCAACTTTTTCATAAACTTCGCCCTCCTTTCCCTCAATTTGAACCCCAGCCTCCAGCAGAATTCTCCGTAGTACCTTTAGCCCTTTGTGCAGCCTTGATTTGGTCGTCCCGAGCGGGATGGACAGCAGTTCTGAAACCTCAGCTAAACTGAAATCATGCATGTACCTAAGCGTAATCACCACCCGAAGTTTGACAGGTAGCTTTCTCAAATATTTCGCCCATTCCATTGTCATCTCTCGCATTTCAATCAATTGTTCCACAGGAATTTCAGGAGATTTCTCAAACAAATATAGATTGTCTGAGACTTTTTGCTGTAGAGTACGCTTCCGTTTCAAATGATTGAGGCAATGGTTGACCGTTATTTTCATAATCCAAGCCTTCAAATGCTCTACGTTCTCACGATTCGTGCGAAATACGGTAATGAACACATCCTGCGTCAAGTCCTCTGCATCCGCCGCGTCATGCAGCATATAGTAGCAGGTACNNCATATACATCCTTGTTGTAGGTTTCGAATAACTCCCGGTTAGTCTCCAAATCTTTCTCCCTCCTTTCTTATCTGTGATATCTATATGACAACCAATCTCTGGAAAAGGTTCGTTTTTCTGAGCATAAACTATAGATGCTAGTAATAACAGATGAAAGATAGCAATTATACTCGCAACACAAAAAGCCACTCCCCATAAATCTGAGAACTGGCTTTCCTTTATATTCACGCTAACAGCATACAGAAATTAAATGATATTCATAACCTCTCGTGCTTGTGTATCTAAATCCTGGGCTGAGGAAGAAATATTCTTGAAATCATCTAAGGCTATTTGAATCTGCTGTTGACTATCTTCTATATTTTCTTGCACCCGGTTTGTTCCTTTGGAGATTTTATCGATTTCCAGTGTGATAGCATCGACACTATCTTTCACTTGAATGATTGAATCCTGCACCATGGAAGACAGCTTCCTAACTTCTTTTGCAACCACGTCAAAACCTCGCCCAAACTCCCCGGCATGTGCCGCTTCAATTGCTGCGTTAAGCGCTAACAGGTGCGTTTGCGAAGCAATATTACGAATCGTTTGTACAATCCCCTGAATCGATACCGCTTGTGTCTCCAGATTGGCTAGAGTCTGTGTATTTTCGATGGACACTTCAGCGATTTNNAGCAATAGTTCTTGACTACGTTTAATGCCTTTCTCGGCTCTTTGATTTAAGCTGCCTGACATCTCTTGCATCCGCTGTACCACGACACTCATGTTATTTTGTCGATCCGTGATATTAGTCGCTATCTTAGATACGCCAATGACCTGTTCATTATTTTCATCAAAGACAGGCATATATGTAGCTTCCAGCCATACCGCATTTCCTTTTGCATCCATTCGTTCGATCTTATCCTGAACACTTTTTCCTGAATAAAGATCCTGCCAGAACAGCTCATAGCCCGGGCTATTTACATAGTGAGGAAAGCAAAACTCTTTATGATGCATCCCATACATCTCTTCTTTGTTATAACCCATCGAACTAGCA
>DOJM01000336.1:2437-2871 GCA_003529225.1 Paenibacillus sp. | reverse complement strand
TCCTCCTGGATATCTATAAGTTTTTCGCGTCATCTTGAAGTATATTTGATCAATTATACGCTCTTATTAGGTAGAGAGAAATACATGATTTTTATTAAAATAAATTTAATTCGTAATAAAAATAACCCCGCCAACGTTCGGCAGAGTCCAGCTCTCATCCCGGATGTAACGCTCCAGCAATCTTAGCCTCTTATATGTACATTTCCTTATTTCTTGGATCCGTAGTCTCCCATCTTGATTCCCCATACCGAATCCTTCTGATGGGCAGCAGCCTCCTTTAAACTTGGAAGTCTTACATCCTGAGGACAATGCCGTTCCAAATACGTCACAAAGGCCTGGCGAAGCCCAATCTCAGCATCCAGTTTATTAAGTTCGTTCGGGTGTTTCTCCATCTCGGCTAATTCTACTTCCCAACGGTATAAATCGCTTGCTTC
>DOJM01000336.1:0-2395 GCA_003529225.1 Paenibacillus sp. | reverse complement strand
CATAAAATAACGTTGTCCATGTTCTCCCCCCTGCTTGGGCTATTCTCCTAATTATACACACCAGAACGCAAAAATACCCCACAATGTGAGGTATCTGCCTAACTTTAGCATCTATTCTTTTTTCATAATTTCATGCAGCTGACGTTTGTCTGCTTCTAGCGCTCGGGCCTGTGCTTCGATATCCTCCAGATCTGCCTCCGCAGCTGAAAATTCTACGTCCTCTGCCTTCGCTTCGTACAGCATTTTCATCTTCTCGGTCTTTGAGAATATTTGCGAGTTCTCTCTATCCATAATATCGATCGTCTCCCTTCTTATTAATGAAATCATTATTCAAATCATCCCGCCTGCTTCTTCAATTAAACGTAATGCCTGATCATAGGACTCAGANNCCTCCATCTCCGCCATGACTCATCCCACTCGCGCTGGTATCAGCAGCAGCTAGTATACCTGAGTGTGTACGCTCAGCAGTCATGGAGTCCATTCTGGCGACATTGCCTGTCACTGGGTTTACCCCTGAGCTAAAGCTCGTGCCTCCATATCTACTGAAGCGATCAACGGAAATTTCAATGGCCCGAAGTGCACGGAGCTTACGAGCAATTCCCTCAGCTTCTTCAGGACTTTTAAAATAAGCTAAAATAGATCTTTCCGACATCTTATCCCCGCTCTCGCTTGAAATTCAGATATCTGTTGCATTCCTTTATATTGTCTTCATTTCACTTGTTTTATGCCCTTTTTTTCTCATATTCCACTTATCTACTGGGAATTCGACATTTTCCTCAACGCTTCCCTGCAATATAGTGCTAAAGTTGTATATTCGATTTGAAGTTATAGCTGTAGAATAAATTTAATTTTCATAATTTTTTACATTTTATGCTGAGGAGGAGAACTACAGATACACACTGCAATATAAAAATTCATTTGGGAGGATGAACTTATTTGAAACGTACCTTTAAACACTCTATTCAGAAATTTGGTATGGGGGCGGCGAGCTTCGGACTGGCTGTTTCTGTCCTTTTTCCATCCGCTGCATTTGCGAACTCATCCCTTGAAACATCAACTAACCTAGCTAATAATGTACAGTCTCAAAGCGTGACCCCTCATAACTATGCGGGTGTGCTCAAAGGTTCAGCACCAGTATCCGTAATTGTGGAATTAACTAATAAACCAGTCAGTGTGTATGAAAATGAGGCTAAAACTTCTTCTTTACGATCCTCAGTCTCCTTACAACGCAGTAAAATTATCTCAGAGCATAAAAGCTTTATTTCCTCTGCGCAGAAAATCGATGCCGACATCGGTTTTGAATACAGTGAGATTTTTAACGGGTATTCCATTACCTTGCCAGCCAATCAAGTAAACAAGCTGCTAGAGCTTCCGGGCGTTGCGGCTGTGTATCCAAATGATGAAGTACATGCATTAGCAGACAGTGTTGAGGTAGCAACTTTGCCTGTTACACGTTCCTATTCAGACAGTGGCAATCTCATAGGCGCGGATAAACTACATGCATTAGGTTACACAGGAGAAGGAGTAAAGGTAGCGGTTGTCGATACCGGCATCGATAAAAATCACCCTTTATTAAAGGATAATTATAAGGGCGGTTACGATGCCTATGATCAGGATGATGATCCGTCAGAAACACCTCCTGATGCTAACTTTCCTCCAAAAGCAGGTACCCCTTACGAAACCTCGCATGGCACTCACGTAGCCGGTACAATTTTGGATGTTGCACCTGAGGTAGATTTGTACGCGTATCGCGTACTTGGCCCTTATGGTTCCGGGCCCACAGCGGTTGTAATCGCGGGTATTGAGAAAGCGGTCGCTGATGGAGCTGATATAATTAACCTCTCACTGGGCTCTGATGTTAACCAAAGCTATTCCGCAAGTTCAATTGCGATAGACAACGCTATAAAATCGGGCGTGAATGTTGTTGTTGCCGCCGGTAACGCTGGACCGGATGTAGGAACATTGGGCGAACCTGCTGGATCTCAACTCGCACTAAGTGTAGGCGCTTCTACTACCCCAGTGAATACCCCATTCTTTGATATTGGCGATGTTAAAAAAATTCCAGGGACCTTAGCAACTTACTCCCCAGACTTAGTTGATAATATTGCTGGCAGTAAGATCGTTTACGCTGGTCTTGGGAGTCCTTCCAATTACACAAATTTGGATGTCAAGGATAAGGTAGTCCTTGTCGATCGTGGTGTGCTGAGTTTCGGAGAGAAATCTTTAAATGCCAAAGCAGCTGGAGCCAAACTTNNGCGGGCCTGGAGATTACATTCCTACCTATGGAATTACTCAAACGGATGGCGAAAAGATAAAAGCTCAATTGGATGCTGCTAAAGATATCATCAGTTACTATATAGGGCTTGAAGTAAATCAGTTAGCAAACTTCAGCTCT
>DOJM01000335.1:4163-5686 GCA_003529225.1 Paenibacillus sp. | reverse complement strand
AGAATTCAGGTTCTGGTCCAACGTTCATAGCTGTGAAACCCATTTCTTCTGCTTCCTTCAGACAGCGTTTGAGGATACCACGCGGGTCTCCAGCAAAAGGTGTCTGATCTGGCATGTAAACATCACAGATCAAACGTGCTACGCGGCTATCTGTTACCCAAGGGAAAATTACCCATGTATCAAGGTCAGGGAAGAGATACATATCGGATTCTTCAATCCGAACGTAACCTTCGATGGAAGAACCATCAAACATCATTTTATTATCAAGCGCTTTTTCCAATTGGCTAACTGGAATCTCTACATTCTTGATAGTACCTAATAGATCCGTAAATTGCAGACGAATAAAACGAACATTCTCTTCCTTGGCAATGCGTAAAATATCCTCTTTAGAAAAGCTCATGTGATCCTCTCCCTTTCGAACTTCTATATATTATTATTTATTAAAAAACCGGGATAACTCACCTTGAATCAGAGACACTTGTCCCGGTCTTTTACCGGAAACTAGTTCTTGCTTCAGCATTCGGTGAAGCTGGGAATCGGATAACTCTCTACGTCTAACCTCTGTATCAGGGGTAATAACAGTAGCTTCCTCGGATTCCTTAGTGACAGGATTCATTACTTGCTTAATGCCAGCAATATTAACACCCTTCTCGATCAAAGCTTTAATTTCTAATAGGCGCTCAACATCATTAAAAGAGAACAAACGCTGATTCCCCGACGTACGCGCTGGTACGATCAGACTGTGCTGCTCATAATAACGAATTTGTCTCGCGGACAAATCAGTCAGCTTCATTACAATTCCAATAGGAAATAATGCCATATTTCTGCGGATTTCATCACCCATGACTCATCCAACCTTCCAATGATCTTTTTCTGATCTCATTGTACATTTCCTAATACAGCGCGTCAATGGTATGTGAGATATTCTTACAGCAATTTTCTTTCACGCATACTTTNNTACTTTGAAGTGCCATCAAAACGCCATATTTAACATGTGAATAGGTTAATCCGCCTTGCATATAGCCAATATAAGGTGCTCGTATAGGCGCATCTGCAGATAACTCCAAGCTTCCACCTTGTATAAACGTACCTGCAGCCATAATAACAGGATGTTCATAACCTGGCATATCCCAAGGCTCTGGTACCACATGGCTGTCTACAGCTGCAGCGCGCTGTATACCCTGAACAAAGGCAATTAAGTGTTCTGGCCCATCAAAGGACACCGCCTGAATCAAATCTGTACGAGGCTCGTTCCACGCTGGCTTTGTCTCAAACCCGCAACGCTGAAATACGGATGCAGCAAAAATACTCCCTTTTAAAGCTTGTCCGACCGTGTGAGGAGCCATAAACAACCCTTGGTAGAGCCCACGCGTTGTTCCTAACATAGCCCCTACTTCACCACCTATGCCAGGAGCGGTTAATCGATAAGCTGCCAATTCCACAAGATCCTGTCGGCCACAAATATAACCGCCCGTCTCAGCAATACCCCCACCAGGATTCTTAATTAACGATCCTGCTACTAG
>DOJM01000335.1:383-4064 GCA_003529225.1 Paenibacillus sp. | reverse complement strand
TCCTCGTGACCTTTGGATTCCAATTACTTTAGTATTTTCGTTAATAGCGAGAGCTACCTCATCCCAATCGATCTTGCCATCTGCTGTAAGAGCAACCTCTCGGTAAGTGATTCCGAAATCTGCAAGAGAACCTGTCCCATCCCCTGTGTGACCAATCACCTTATGTAAGGTATCATACGGACGCCCTGTGATGTATAGCAGCTCATCTCCTGGACGCAATACACCAAATAGGGCTGTTGATATGGTATGTGTCCCTGAAGCGAAATGCGGGCGTACCAGAGCTGATTCCGCACCGAAAACGTCAGCATAGACAAGATCCAGCACTTCACGGCCACGGTCATTATACGCATACCCCGTAGAACCGGCAAAGTGAAAATCACTGACTTGATGACGCTGGAACGCTTCTATAACCTTCCATTGATTCTTATCTACAATACGATCAAGGGCTTTGATAGCGCCTTCTATTTCAACTTCTGCGGCCTCTGCCGCGCTCAAAATATCCTCTGCAAAAACTACCATTCGTTCTTATTCGCTCCTTACATTTACTTGCCATCATAATGACAGAAAGCGGCAGTAAACTGACGCTTTCTAGATTAGCTATTATTTNNGATTACTGCTGGTCCACAAAATCAGCAAGCATGTAACCCCATTTGTCATAATCCTCTTTATTAAGACGAACGTTATAGAGCACATCGTTCTCATCATAAGTCGTTTCCAGAACCTCTCCCACCCTGTAGAGCAAGGAAGAAATATCGCCTCGGTCTCCGGGAATGCGGAAGTTGAGTGTCTCGCCGGCTAGTTCATCGGCGATAATTTCGGTAATCCGGGTTAAATCCTCAGGGTTAAATGCACTGATCTTCAAGTACCCTGTACCTGTAGGCAACATTTCCAGTTGCTCAGGCTGACATAGATCAATTTTATTAAAAAGTACGATTTGCGGTGTACCAGCTGCACCTAAATCCTGCAAGATGGATTGGACAATTTCCATCTGCTCCTCACGCATTGGTGAAGAGGCATCCACCACATGTAGCACCAAATTGGCCTCATTCACTTCCTCCAGCGTTGCACGGAAAGATGCGACAAGATCATGCGGAAGATTCTGAATGAAGCCTACAGTATCCGTAAGCACAACCTCTTTACCTCCTGCTAGCTCAAGTACACGTGAAGTAGGGTCCAGTGTGGCAAACAACTGGTTTTCAATATAAACATCCGCATCGGTTAGTTGCTTAAGGAGCGTTGATTTCCCTGCATTCGTATACCCAACAAGTGCGACTTGCACTGCTCCCGCCTTGCGGCGACGCTCCCGATGTAACTCACGAGTCTTAACAACCTCATCCAGCTGGCGTTTCAGCTCCGTAATCCGATCACGAATATGTCGGCGATCGGTTTCCAGTTTACTTTCACCCGGACCTCTGGTACCAATTCCTCCACCTAGTCTGGATAAGTTCTTCCCTTGGCCGGAAAGCCGAGGTAACAGATAGGACAATTGTGCCAGCTCTACCTGAATAATCCCTTCTCGCGTCTTCGCACGCCCCGCAAAAATATCCAGAATAAGCTGCGTCCGGTCAATAATCTTAAGATCCAGAGCCTCCTCAAGGTTCCGTACTTGGGCTCCGGACAGTTCTTGATCGAAGATAGCTGTATTAGCCCCGAGAGCATCAGCAGCCATCCGCAGCTCTTCTACTTTACCTTTACCAATAAACCATCTAGAATCAGGCGTTTCCTTGTTTTGACGCAGCACATCCAGAACTTCAACACCAGCCGTTTCGGCTAATTGCACTAATTCCTGTAGTGAAAGCTCTGGATCAATTCCGGTTCTTTTAATTTTATCTGTGACGAGACTTACCAATATCGCTCGATCTTGTACATCTGTTTCCGTATCATGCGTAGTTATTGCCATGTATGTCATGCTCCTTATGACGGTGATAGTATCCTGTAATTCATAATTTGAAATCCTCAGTTCGAAGCGTCATTAATTCCTGCTTGCCTGGGCTGGTACTTTCATACTGGTTTAACAGTCTTACAGCCTGACCCCGAACAGCTTTCTCAATGGCGTTGCGAACATACCGCGCATTACTGAAAGCATGAAGACTCTCCGTCTTCTCTACTAACAAATGCTGCTTTAACTTGAGTATCGCCTGTGGCATCAAAATATAGTCACGATCTTTTGCCATCAGTTCAGCAATTTGCAGCAGTTGATCGATCGTATAATCAGGAAATTCCACCTGTATCGGAAACCGTGAAGGTAATCCGGGATTGCTCATCAAAAAATACTCCATCTCTCCAGAGTACCCCGCTAAAATAAGTATAAATTGACTGCGATGATCCTCCATGGCCTTGACGAGCGTATCAATCGCTTCTTTTCCAAAATCCTTTTCTCCACCGCGAGCAAGACTATAAGCCTCATCGATAAACAAAATACCGCCCAAAGCCTTTTTCACCAGATCGCGGGTCTTCTGAGCAGTATGACCGATGTATTCTCCTACAAGGTCGGCTCTCTCCACCTCAATGAGATGTCCTTTGGTCAGAACACCCATACGCTGGAACAGCTTAGCTACAATTCTAGCCACGGTTGTCTTACCAGTTCCCGGATTCCCTTTAAAAACCATGTGATAAGCTTGCCCACCGCTTGCAAGTCCTGCCTCAGTTCGCATTTGAGCAATCTGTAACAAGGCGTAGATTTCAAAGACTAGCTCTTTGATATTGTCCAGACCCACTAAACCTTCCAATTCTTGTGTTAACTCTTGGAACAGGCTAGTGTGGCCGTGATTTTTTGGAGGTACCGGCCGGCTCTCTCCAGAAGGGTTAGTTATAGCCGGAGGCTCTTGACTCCGCAATACAATATTGATTTGTCGAGACGGTCTTTCTTCCTCCCGTCCACTGGCCGCTGCTACGCGTCCGCTCATCGGTATCACCTCATTATCCAGGGCTGACTTCTCTAATCAAGTCTATTCCAGTAAATGAAGTGTTATTAGAAGATTCGGGATTTTTTGGACAAATCACAGGAATAGCTGCTGAAGCTTCCATTTCGTATAGGCTAGAATCTCACGTGTTTTATGTCTTGTCATCGAAAGAACGGTGGATTCTGTAAGTCCCAGCTCAGGATTCATGTATCCAAGCTCGTCTGCAATTTCATGAGCCCGCCACCCATGATAAGTATGCGTAATGATTATTGCTGAAGACAAACCCTCACGTGCCATAATCTCTTTACTAAACAAAAGATTCTCGTAAGTGCTGGTAGCTTCATTCTCTACGTAAATGGCGCTATCCGGCACTCCTTTAGCAACCAAATAATTACGCATTCCTTGACCTTCGGTGTATTGTAAATCAGGTTTATCTAAACCACCAGATACAATGAGATGCGGGAACATTCCTTCTTGATAAAGCTTCAGTCCATAATCCAGCCGTTCCTTAAGTACTGGGCTAGGCTCATCCCCCCACATCGACATGCCAAGAATGATCCCAACATCCGCCTTTTGCATAGGATCTGTCGTGGCAGCTTTATTAATATTGTTTAACGCATAAGCACACCACAACAATCCAGCAATCACAATAATCGATAGAGCAATAAGCAACGTTCGTTTCGTCCAGAATTTGCGTTTTTTGGAAACAATCCGGATCGGGGAAGAACCTCTTCCGTAGACGTACCATTCCATTTCTTTATTTCCTCCTGAATTCTCC
>DOJM01000335.1:0-162 GCA_003529225.1 Paenibacillus sp. | reverse complement strand
TCCAGATACAAATCATCAAACCATGGAACGCCTTGGTCTGTGACGCCCTGCACCTTGCAGGTGTCTATGTACCATTGAATGATATTTTGCCGTTCGTCGAACATAGCCGTCACAATATAGTGACTGTCTTTGGGAAAATATTGCAGCCAGGAATAACCTTTA
>DOJM01000505.1:1633-2827 GCA_003529225.1 Paenibacillus sp. | reverse complement strand
ACCAACTTCTGCAAACCCTTGGACCATATCCGAAAAAATTAGATTAACGCCATGCTCGTCGAGCTCTTTTGCCAGAATAGAAGACATTTCAGTATCAAACGGGGCTAAGATTTGTGGACCTGCTTCAATTAAGGAAACTTCCAGACCAACTTCTCTAAGGTTCTCAGCCATCTCAACACCGATAAACCCACCACCGATCACAACGGCGGAACGAGTGCCTTCGGCTGCGACTTTGGTTTTGATTTTGTCAGTGTCGGGAATGTTGCGCAGCATGTGAATTTTGGAACTCTCGATACCAGGTAGATTCGGACGAATCGGTTTAGCACCAGGCGATAAAATAAGCGCATCATAGCTCTCTTCATAGGAGCCTTTTTCTATACTTTCTACTCGTACTTTCTTGTTCACAGGGTCGATAGACACCACTTCGCTTTGAATCCGAACATCGATGTTAAAACGTTTATGCATTGCCTCTGGTGTCTGAACCAGCAGCTTGGAGCGATCCTGAATGGAACCTCCGATATAATAAGGTAGTCCGCAATTGGCAAAAGAAATGTACGGATCACGCTCAAACATGACGATATGAGCCTCTTCATCTAATCTCCGAAGCCGGGCGGCCGCTGATGCGCCTCCTGCAACTCCTCCGACAATCAGTACTTTTTTACTCATGATGATTTATTCCTCCCCTAAAAATAGCTGAATTAGATGTTTGATTTTCTCATCTTTAACAGAATAGTTAATTTCNNTCCAGTCCATTACGTTCGGTTTCGACAATGCCTAGAGCTCTAAGCTTCTGCAAATGCTGGGATACCGTAGATTGTGGAAGGTCGAGACAGTCCTGCATGAAGCTAACGTTGCAGCTGCCTTTTTCAAGCAGACCTTTAATGATGCACAAGCGAACGGGATGAGCGATAGCCTTTAAGGTTTCGGCGGTTTGGTTATAGGCTTTGAAATTTTTATCCACAGTAATGATCTCCTCGCTTTACAATATCCTTATATCGTAATATTATGATATAAGGATATGAAAATCAAGTTATTTTTAAAAAAGAGAAGGAGAGATGCTCGATTGCTTTTAAAATTCCAAAGGAAATTACCCCTCAGCAAGTGGCGGAACGTCTGAAGAATGGAGAGGCTCCAACGCTGCTAGATGTACGCGAGCCCGCCGAATGGGTAGAGGGACATGTGATCGGTGCGAAG
>DOJM01000505.1:352-1625 GCA_003529225.1 Paenibacillus sp. | reverse complement strand
GGGTAATAGCATGAACATGGTGTTTACGATTCTACTGAGTATAGTAATTGCTTTTAGTATTGTAAGGTTCTTACGTTACGCTTGGCCAGTCCGTTCACTCTCATATGTAGAAGCCCGCGACGTTCGCGAATTAGCAGATCAATCATTGGACATGAAAATGCTCGATGTTAGAGATGCCGTAGATTATGAGAAGGATAGTATCCGTGGTTCGATAAATATATCGATCGGGCGGTTAGCCTATGTCTGGCAACACTGTCTATCTCCTGAAGATTCGGTTCTAATTCTTGCTGATAGTTACTATAAAAGAAACAAAGCTGCGAGGATCCTTTATAAGCAGGGCTTTCGAAAGTTATATGCGGTAAATGGTGATTTTTTAGGAAGCAAAAGAACACTCTCCGACATTTCGGTGAAAGGTTGTTGTGAAGGATAATGGATTTAAGCTCATTGATGTCCCGTCTCGGATTTGGCAAAAGCGCAAGTGTAAGCGTAAGAACGTTGAAGGTGGCAGATTTTCGGAGCGAAATGGAGCAATCCAAAAATAGGCTGCTGATCGATGTCCGCGAACCGAATGAATACAAGAGTGGATTTATTCCGGGGGCGAAAAACATCCCGCTGTCTCAGTTGGAAAAGCGGCTCGGTGAGATCCCTAAGGATCGGGATGTGTTACTATACTGTCGCAGCGGTATGCGAAGCAAAAGTGCAGCGCGGATTCTGAGTAAGCAGGGGTATACTCGGCTTGCACATTTGCAGGGCGGGGTAAGTAGCTGGAATGGGAAGTTGAGTCGACGCTAACTGAGCTAATTTCTCTGAATTAACTCTAACATAGCTAACTCCAACAGAGCTAACTAAAGCTGGCCTTGCTTTAACGCAACGTACTTAAACCAATTAGCTTTTTTGATGGATTAGTTAAATTTTGCTGGATCTAGCATTGAATGTAGAGTGTTTATTGACAGTATCAGAAAGCGAATACTATACTTTTGAGTAATAGGACGAAGCACGTCCCGTACCCATATTGGGTGCGGGATTTTTTTATGCCAAGGAGGAGAATGATGTATGGGATTTGCGGAGGAGCATCGTAAGTGGGTGGAGGATCATATTAGGCGAAGAGCGGGAGAACGGCGGGGGAGGTTGGAGCGGGGACACGGGCATGGTGAACGGATGTTTTTGGAGAAGGTATGGTGGCCGATGATGGGGCATTTCAATGACCTTCATCCTGAATACGAAGTGGTGGATTGGCGTAGCAAGCCCTACTTTGTTGATTTTGTGTGGAAGC
>DOJM01000505.1:0-285 GCA_003529225.1 Paenibacillus sp. | reverse complement strand
GACAGGTTAAGTTTGCGTTTGAAGTTAAAGGCTATGGCCCGCATGTGCAAAACACAGACCGAACGCGCTACAGACAGGAGTTGAATCGTGAGACTTATCTGCAAATCGCGGGTTATCGGGTGGTGGCGATTCCTTATGATGATCTGGATTCGAGTCCTGAACTTACGATTACTTTGCTTAGATCCTTGTTGATGCCGTACCTCACAATAGAAGAGAAAGAAGAGTTTAGCCGACTGGAGCGTGATATTTTGCGGATTGCTGTGCGTTCGAATGGCTGCATCCGGC
>DOJM01000152.1:6455-9889 GCA_003529225.1 Paenibacillus sp. | reverse complement strand
CTTTAAGGCTAGTCCACTTCGTGGACGAATCTGAGCTTCTAATCCGTCTGGCATAGCTAGTGATATGCCTGTTGGAATTAATGCACGTTCTCCAGGTGCAAGCACGACTTCGCTTTCAACTGCGGCATAAAGATCATATCCGGAAGCCTGTTCTGACATTTTACAAGGAAGATTAACATCCTCGTTTCCAGCTAGTTTATTGATTTGTACGTAATAAGACAAGATCATCTCNNCATTTGCAATAGCTTTATCTGTTGAACCTACCATCGCTAAAGAAAGCGGCTCAGCAAACATATTATCAAGCACACTGTTGATATTGTCCATCGTTACTAACTGAATCTTGGCAATCATATCGTCTAATGTGTTATGTTTTCCGAGCATAAGTTCATTTTTTCCAATCCGATTCATCCGGCTACTAGTGCTTTCCAGACTAAGAATAAGGCTACCTTTAAGCTGCTCCTTGCCTTTTCTCAGTTCATCTTCACTAAGACCTTTAGTTGCAAGTTCATACATCATTTCCTTAATTAGCTCCGTTACATCCTTGGTTTGCTTCGGTGCTGTTCCAGCATAGACCGTGAACAAACCAGAATCCGCTTGAGAACTGTGGTATGAATATACAGAATAGGCTAGTCCACGTTTTTCACGAATCTCTTGGAACATCCGTGAGCTCATACCACCACCAATGGCATTATTAATAAGCACCATAGCATATTGCAATGGGTCGCCAGAACGGACCCCTGGTAAGGAAAGGCAGATATGATTCTGTTCTGTTTTTTTGCGGTGAAACAACAAGTCCCCATAATATTCCGGTGGAGTCAGCGGCGCAGATATGCCATGATTAGCATAAGAACCAAAATGCTGCTCCAGCAGCTCAATCAATCCATCGCTGATGTTCCCCGCTACACTAATAACCGTATTCTCAATCGTATACTGCTCCTTCATGTAGGCACGAAGATCATCCGGCTTCATCTCCATCAGCCGTTCCTCTAAGCCAAGGATTGAATACGCAAGCGGATGATCCTTGTAAGCAGCAGCACACATCAAATCATGCACAAGATCGTCTGGTGTGTCCTCGCACATAGAAATTTCCTCAAGGATGACGTTCTTTTCTTTCTCCAGCTCTTCAGCATCCATACGCGAACGGAAGAACATATCTGCTAGCACATCTACTGCGATAGGCAGATGCTCATCCAGTACTTTTGCATAATAGCAAGTATATTCCTTAGAGGTAAACGCATTAACATTGCCGCCAATAGCATCGAACTGTTCGGCAATATCCTTAGCACTATATCGGTCCGTACCTTTAAAAAGCATATGCTCTACAAAATGAGATATCCCGTTGTTTCCAGTGTGTTCATTCCGCGAACCTGTCTTCACCCAGATTCCAAATGAAACGGACCGGCCGGTCGGAATTTTCTCCATCACTACTCGCAATCCATTGGATAATACTATTTTTTCCACTTCAAGTCCTCCTGGCAATAGCCATGTTCTATCTAAAATAATACACGTGCCTATAATCCTACCAGAAATAGATCACTCACTCAACATCAGAGGGGATTAGACGCTCCGCTGACAGCGTTTGGCTAACAGTACCTAGCTTTAACCCTTTTGCCTTAATCCCGCGTATCATGGCCTTCAGCGCCTTGGAGGATGAGGTAGTAGGATGCATTAGAACAAGTGTTCCGGGTTCAGCTTTACTTGTGATTTTGGCAACTATAGATTCAGGAGAAGGATTGCGCCAATCCACCGTATCTACAGTCCACAGTACGGTCTTTAATCCCAAGCTGCTAGCGATTTCTACTGTCTCTTGATCGAAATCACCAGATGGAGGCGCGAACCATTTATTAGTGACTCCAAGTGACTCCTTTAACAGCTTTTGCGTTTTCTCAATTTCTACGGTAGCCCGTGCTCGGCTTAATGTACTCATATTGGGGTGGGTATAGGCATGATTCTCCATTTCATGACCACGCTTTAACATTTCTGTAGCAAGCTCCGGATTCTTACTCAACCAGCTTCCATCCAGAAAAAACGTAACTTTCACGTTCTCTTCATCCAAAGTATCCAGCATTGGCACGATATACTGATTCCCCCAAGCCACATTAATCATCAGTGATACCATCGGTTTCGCCGGATTTCCGCGATATATAGGTTCTGCTCCCAGTTCATTTAGCGATACTTTTGGTTCGATCTGCCGATACACTAACTTTATGGGTTCTTTTGGTGCCAAAAGAGCATTCCGATAGGTACTCTCTACATCAATCTCAAGTCCGTTATAGCCCGGAATGGCTTTCCACACCCGGTCAACCACTGCATCCACTGGAGGTGCATTTAGCTTGGCCGCGGCGGTCTCAATCCTCAGACGAAGATCGTTGTTCGCCGCCTTAGGGATATCCATCCATACCGCAAGATCATCCTGCGGCTTCAATTGCGCAAGCATTTCCTTGACTGGCCCCTGTGTGCTACCAATTCCTATCACGATTGCTACACAAGCAACTACTAATGCCACTTTTTCCGTCTTCATGACGACTTCCTCCCCGGTAGAAACGAATTCGGGTTCGTTCCACACGATTACAAAGACACTTTGTCCCAATCTATGAGACAAGGGAGGAATTTATGTCATGAACAGATATAAGACTACTAGATAGGAATGCTTGAGCCAGCAGCTGTCCAACTTCGTTCATATAAAAAAAGAGCCAGAACGCAAATCGCTTCTGTCTCTTTTTATAATGAAATTAGCTCCCTTTAACAAAGGTTATAGCTAAAATCAAACTTATGCTTTAGCTCCAGTTTCCGAAGTCAACACCGCTTTACGAGACAGGTTAACCCGGCCTTGTGGATCGATCTCGGTAACTTTAACGGTAATGGTGTCACCAATAGCAACAACATCTTCTACCTTAGCTACACGCTCAGTGGACAATTGGGAAATGTGCACCAATCCGTCTTTGCCCGGAATAAGTTCTACAAATGCACCAAATTTCTCAATACGTCTAACTGTACCCACATAGATTTCTCCGACTTGTACTTCACGCACAAGACCTTCGATAATCGAACGAGCCTTTTGGATCATTTCTTCATCTGAAGAACCGATAAATACACGACCATCTTGTTCGATGTCGATTTTGACGCCGGTTTCTTCAATAATTTTATTGATAATTTTACCACCAGCACCGATAACATCACGGATTTTGTCCGGATTGATGTTGATAATAATGATTTTTGGAGCATATTTGGACAGATTAGGTCTTGGCGCAGAAATCGCTTCATTCATTTTGTCCAAGATGAACAGACGGCCTTCTTTAGCCTGCTGAAGTGCATCCTGAAGAATGTTGCGGTCGATACCGGCAATCTTAATGTCCATTTGAATAGCTGTAACACCTTCTGCAGTACCAGCTACCTTGAAGTCCATATCTCCGAGATGATCTTCCATACCTTGA
>DOJM01000152.1:4163-6426 GCA_003529225.1 Paenibacillus sp. | reverse complement strand
AGAATGCTTGCACAGATACTTGCCTGGGAAGTAGAACCGTTAGATTCAATTGCTTCTGATACTAGACGAATCGTGTACGGGAATTCAGTTTCACTAGGAATAACCTTGGATAATGCACGTTCTCCAAGTGCTCCATGACCGATTTCACGACGTCCTGGTGCTCTAAGTGGACGAGCTTCCCCTACGCTGAACGGCGGGAAGTTGTAATGATGCATGAAACGTTTCGTTTCAGTAGGATCGATTCCGTCGAGGATTTGCACATCACCCAGAGCTCCAAGGGTACAAACGCTAAGGATTTGTGTTTGTCCACGTGTGAACAGACCGGAACCGTGTGTACGCGGCAACAGGCTTGTATCGCATTCAATCGGACGGATTTCATCAAGTTTACGTCCATCTGGACGAACCTTATCATGCGTGATTAGACGTCTTACTTCATCCTTTACGATATCATGCAGGACTTCTTTAACATCTTTAAGAAGCTCGGGTGCTTCTATGTACTTCTCTACGAAATACGCAACCGCTTCATCATTAACGACATCAATCGCTTCCTGTCGCGCATGTTTTTCAGCAACTTTAACGGCTTCCACCAGACGAGCCTCAGCAAATGCACGGACCTCAGTATTCACTTCAGCATTCACTGCATGCAGTTTCACAGCCATTTTTTCTTTACCAGCCATTTTGACCAGTTCTTCAATGGTTGCAACGATCTTGCGGATTTCATCATGACCGAACATAATCGCTTCGAGCATCACATCTTCCGTCACTTCGTTCGCTTCTGCTTCAACCATCATGATCGCGTCCTTCGTTCCAGCAACCACTACATAAACATCACTGATTGCTTGCTGAGCCATATCCGGATTGATCACAAACTCTCCATTAATCCGACCAACAGCAACGCCGCCGATAGGTCCATCAAAAGGCACATCGGAAATACTAAGTGCAGCTGAAGTACCGATCATAGCAGCAATATCTGGTGCGCAGTCCTGATCCACACTCATTACCATGTTCAATACCTGAACATCGTTACGGAATCCTTCAGGGAACAATGGTCTGATTGGACGGTCTGTCAAACGGCTTGACAGAATCGCTTTCTCACTCGGTCTACCTTCCCGTTTAATAAATCCGCCAGGAATTTTACCTACAGCATATAATCTTTCCTCATAGTTAACTGTAAGCGGGAAAAAATCCAGATCCTTAGGCTCTTTCGAAGCCGTAACGGTACATAATACCGAAGTATCCCCATAACGCACCATAACGGCTGCGTTTGCTTGTTTAGCTAGGCGGCCCGTTTCCAGCACAAGGCGTCTTCCGCCTAGCTGCATTTCTACACGTTTTTCCATAAATACCTCCTTGANNCGCAGTCAAATATAGCAGGTTCACATATCGATCTAATGAATCGGAAAGGCTTGTCCCTAAGGTATGTAGCCTGTTCTGTATACATATAAGAAGAAACGGCTAAGTCTTACAGATGATGTAAAGTGGCCGTTTTTACGAATAATCTCATCAGTCTTGCTATAAGTTTTCCCTAAATTCTCAAAAAGCAACCCAGCTGTCCCGCTGTCGCTCCGAGAAGGACATACGGTATACAACCAGGCTGCTTTAAGGGTTATCTTATGGAAAATTAACGACGCAATCCCAGTCTTTCGATCAGGGCGCTGTAACGTCTGATGTCTTTGTTTTTCAAATACGCCAGAAGTTTACGACGTTGTCCAACCATTTTCAACAATCCACGACGGGAGTGATGATCTTTCTTGTGCGTACGCAAGTGGTCAGTCAAATTAACGATGTTCTCCGTTAGGATAGCAACTTGCACCTCAGGGGATCCAGTATCGGATTCGTGAGTTTTGTGCTCGTCGATCAATTGATGTTTACGTTCTTGAGTTAATGCCATCCTGTTCACCTCCTTCAATATAATCGCCACTAGCCTCGTCACCGTCGGTGAGAACGAGCAACCAAGCTAAGGTTATGATGCTGTAAGCCAGCAACGTTAATTAGTATAGCATCTCCATTAACAAAAGTAAACGGCTTGTCCGGGATGACTATAGATTATAGCCCAATATCTTCTTAGCGGTTTCTGCATCTTCACCGATTTGAGTGATCAATGCACCAATGGATTCGAATTTTCGTTCAGGACGAATGTAAGATACTAACTCTACCTTGAGCTCTTGATCATACAAATCACCTTCGAAGTCAAACAGATGAACCTCAAAGCTTGGAGTCAATACACCCTCATGAAAGGTTGGTTTAACACCCACATTCATGA
>DOJM01000152.1:1452-4149 GCA_003529225.1 Paenibacillus sp. | reverse complement strand
GAAAAGGGGGAGCAACCTCCACATTCATAATACCTTCACCCAGCTTGCGAAGCATCTCAACATCACCTTCACCCTGATAACCAAAACGAAAGTCAAAGCCGACAACTGCAGTTACAATATGTAGCGGCAAAAGCATAACAGAGACAAAATTCTGTGGACTTACTCGGGAAAGCTGCTCGTTAAATTCAATAACATATAAGATATCAACACCCATACTTGCAAGAATCTCCTGCTTTTCTACGGGTGGCGTCAAATACCCTTCATAATCACCCTTACCCATAACATCTTTAGGATGGGGATGAAATGTAAGGACTGCGGCCGGCACGCCTTGTTTACGGGCTAGAGCCACAGCGGATGTAATGACGCTAGCATGTCCACGATGCAATCCGTCAAACTGCCCTAGAGCAGCTACTTGAGGCTGAGCCCACTCTGCAGCAGTCTCCGGAGACATCGGATAGGTAAACGTTACGGTTCTCACGCTGTTTCTCACCTACAATTCACTTGGTAAAATTGATTTAAGCTTGTGCAAATACCTTCACTGGAGCAATTGCACCTGTATCTTCCAATTCGTAAATGCCAAGAAATCCACCTTGAAGATCGTATAGCCGAAATTGACTGTTCGTCTTCACCTCTGGAGCGATAAATCGTGATGACAAACGCTGTCCCTGCAAAGCTGCCTTCTTTTTCTCATCCATTACAGTGTGCTTTGGCAGGTGAGAAATGGCTTCGTCTGCAGCGATTAAATGATCTTCCAATGTTCCGGCTTCTTTGTGAGTCGCAATATCCTCTAGCGTAAGACAATGACTAGCAGAGATCCCTGCCGACATCGTTCTCTCTAACTTCACCATCACACCCGGCAGTCCAAGTGCTCGTCCGATATCGACACAGAGAGTACGAATGTATGTCCCCTTAGAGCAAAGCACCCGGAATGTGATATCGGGATGATTGCCTTCCCAAGTCATATCCGTCATTTCAATTTCATAAATCTCTACTTCACGGCTTTTACGTTCAACGGTTTTACCTTCTCTTGCCAACTCATAAAGACGTTTGCCGTCAACTTTAACCGCAGAGTACATCGGTGGAACCTGAGAAATAACCCCTTTAAATGAAGCAAGCACGGATAGAATCTCTTCTTCAGTTACATGCACCTCATCTACAGTTTCTATAATGGTCCCAGTTAAGTCCTCAGTATCACTGGACATCCCCAGTCTCAATGTTGCCACATATTCTTTGGGCAACTCCTGAATATACTCCACGACACGAGTAGCACGGCCCAGACAAAGAGGTAGCACACCTGTTACCTGTGGATCAAGCGTTCCCGTATGTCCGATTCGTTTCATGCCGAGAATACGACGCGCCTTGGCCACAACATCATGTGAAGTGAACCCGGCTGGCTTGTAAACCGCCAGTACACCTTCTAATTCACTCATAAATGACGTCTTACCTCCTCAAGCACCTGCGCTATTGCCGTTTCGAGTGTAGCTTCTATACGCGCACCTGCAGCACGGGTATGACCGCCACCTCCAAACGTTTGCGCTAGATCAGCCACGTCGACCTTACCCGCAGAACGCAAACTAACTTTAACCGCATGTTCATGAATGACTTTGAACAGAATCCCTACTTCCACACCTCGAATATTGCGTGGGTAGTTCACGAGACCTTCTAAATCTTCATTAGCAGCAGCACATTCAACCATATCCTCCGGTGTAACATAGAGCCAGGCAATATCCCCTTCGGGTGATAATTGAAGAGTATTTAACGCTTTATTCAAAATTTTAATCTGCGGCAATGTCATTTCTTCAAGTAATGTCTCAGCCAGTTCAGGACCGTTAACGCCATATGAAAGCAGTTCAGATACGGCTGCCATTACTTTTGGTGATGTGTTGGTATATCGAAAACCACCAGTATCTGTCAAAAGACCCGTATATAAAGCTGTGGCGATATCAATGTCCCATTCAATCTGGAACGTCTTCAGCAGATCGAACAAAATTTCCGCAGTCGCAGCAGCATCCGGTTTGATTAAATTCACAAGTCCATAACCGTTGTTAGTGGGATGATGGTCAATGTTCAGGATTAGAGCATCATTCGCAAAATAGCGATGAGTCAGTCCTACTCGCTGAAAATCAGCACAATCCACACAGATCTCATTGCTGTATTGACGGGGCGGCTCACTAGAGGCCATATTGATGATTTCATCCGAATGCCATAAGTATTCCATCCGCTTCGGTATCGGTCCTTCATTCAGCATAGTGTATTTTTTGCCCAGACATGAGAGAAGCCAGCCCACCGCTAGGGTGGCNNTCCGGCTGAACATGCGACACTACAAGGTAATCGTCGTGTTCCAGCAGAAACTCACGGGTCTGCTGGAGACTTTGTTCATAGCTCTGCATTCGCCGTCTCCTTTATAAAGGTTGTTCAAAATAGCCTTGGGCTATTTTGAACTCCTTTTAGTACCTATTTCTAATCGTTCTTATGAAGCTCTCCAAGAAGTTTCTCAATGTGACTGCCATAAGCGACAGATTCATCGATCTTGAAGATCAGTTCAGGTGTATGCCGAAGGCGAATCGCCTTGCCAAGCTCGGAGCGAAGAAAACCATTAGCTTTCTCAATCGCTTTAAGGGAGCCTGACTTCTGCTCTTCATCCCCGAACACGCTTAGGTATACTTTCGCTTGCGACAGATCGTTAGTCACGTCTAC
>DOJM01000152.1:477-1414 GCA_003529225.1 Paenibacillus sp. | reverse complement strand
CGTCTACGCCAGTTACAGTTACGAAACCGATTCGAGGGTCTTTCAGTCCGCTTTGGATAAGTTGACTTAGCTCTTTCTTGATCTGCTCGCCCACTCGTCCTGCTCTAATTTTAGACATCTATATTCACCTCTTCGCTTAGCGCTCTACAGTTTCCATAAGAAACGCTTCGATAATGTCGCCCTCTTGGACGTCATTATAGCGTTCCAAAGTTATGCCGCATTCATAACCTTGCGCCACTTCTTTGGCATCATCTTTAAAGCGTTTCAAGGTATCAACTTTGCCTGTAAATACAACGATTCCGCTACGGATCAAGCGCATTTCAGCATTACGGGTAATTTTACCATCAATAACCATACAACCTGCAATGGTACCCACTTTACTGATTTTGAAGACGCTACGTACTTCAGCGTGACCGATAACGTTCTCTTTATAGATAGGATCAAGCATACCCTTCATTGCACTTTCGATTTCCTCGATTACATTGTAGATGATGTTATGGAGACGAACATCTACTTTTTCTTGTTCAGCAGCTGCTTTGGTCTGAGCGTCCGGACGAACGTTAAAGCCAATAACAATAGCATTAGATGCTGCTGCAAGTGTAATATCGGATTCCGTAATGGCACCAGCACCGCTGTGAATGATCTTCACGCGGACGCCTTCCACTTCGATCTTAGCCAGGGAACCTTTAAGTGCCTCGACTGAACCTTGTACGTCAGCTTTAATGATAACGTTAAGGTCTTTGATCTCGCCGTCTTTAATGTGCTGGAACAAATCATCCAATGTTACACGGGTGTTCGTATTCAGCTCAGATTGACGTTGGGATGTGGAACGTCTATCAGCAATCGCACGGGCTTTACGCTCGTCTTCGAAAGCCATAAACGGATCGCCAGCTTGTGGTACCTCAGTCAAACCAGTAATTTCTACTGGAGTGGATGG
>DOJM01000152.1:0-309 GCA_003529225.1 Paenibacillus sp. | reverse complement strand
GAATCATTTCCAGCAGTTCTTCCAAGTTAATACGTTGTTTTGCAGAAAGGTTAACGAAGATGGTATCTCCGCCCCACTCTTCAGGAACGAGTTCATAGCTTGTAAGCTCTTGCTTCACTTTGTCAGGATCTGCACCCGGTTTGTCGATTTTATTAACAGCGACAATAATCGGAAGCCCAGCAGCCTTAGCATGTGCAATAGCTTCAACGGTCTGAGGCATAACACCGTCATCAGCAGCAACTACGATAATAGTCATATCTGTTACCTGTGCACCACGAGCACGCATAGCAGTAAACGCTTCGTGACCAG
>DOJM01000316.1:5963-7863 GCA_003529225.1 Paenibacillus sp. | reverse complement strand
AAGCGAAAGTTTTTCAAGCCAACCTGAATGGTTTGCATATCCATTGTATTCGTTACTAGGAAAGGCCAGAAAAAGTCATTCCATGCCGCCATGAACGTTAGGATTGCTAGTACTGCCATAATTGTTTTAGATAAAGGCATAATGATATACCAGAAGATTTTAGGCTGGGAACAACCTTCGATTTTAGCAGATTCAATAATTTCAACTGGAATGGAGGACATGAACTGCTTAACCAAGAAGATGTTGTATACCGTTACTATGCTCGGCATAATCAACGCTGTGTACGTATTTTGTAATTCAAAAATATTTACGATCAAAATATATAGTGGAACCTGTGTGACTTGAACAGGAATCATCATAGATCCCAGCAAAATAGCGNNTTTTTTCCTTTAAATTTCATTTTTGCAAAAGCATATCCAGCGAGTGTAGCAAAAAATACGTTAGATACCGTAATACACGCTGCCACTATAAATGAGTTCAATAACCAGTCCCATGTATGTGGGCTGAAGTTAAAGAAGAATTTATAGGAATCAAATGAAATCTTCGATGGTAAGATAGAATAGCTCATTGCACCAGCTTCTACCGGATCACCGAACGAGGAGATGACCATAAAGTATATCGGGAATATGGTAGCTGCGGCAAATAGGATAAGGAACGTAATGTTTGCGCCATTACGTATGAACAGATACCCTTTGCTTTTTAAGCTGTTGTTGTACAAACCCATAGTATTCTGCTCCTTTTCCTAGTATTCTACATCTTTACCTATAAACTTGAATTGAAGGAATGAGATAAATCCGATAATCGCTGCTAGAACTAATGATTGTGCCGCTGCCTCACCAAACTCAAAATATGTGAACGCATTGTTAAAGATTAACAAACCTACCATTGTTGTTGCATGGTCTGGTCCACCGCCTGTCATAAGATAAGCGTTTTGGAATACTTGGAAGGAACCGATAACACCAGTAACAAGTAGGAATAGCGTTGTTGGCTTAAGGAAAGGGACAACGATAAACCAAAGCTTTTGCAGGAAAGACGCGCCGTCAATTTCAGCTGCTTCATAATAGCTGTTATCAATAGCGAGTAATGCGGCTATATAAATAATAATTGCTGTACCATGACTTGATAACCATGACATTAACACAAGTGAGAACATTGCAGTTGCACTGGAACCAAGCCAGTTTTGATTTTCAATACCTAAAAAACTCACGAGCTTATTGGCAATACCTGATTTTAACGGATCGAAGATCCACAGCCACACAACAGAAAGCGCTACACCAGATGCTACGGCTGGCAAGTAATATAGTGCTTTAAAGATCGTTTGTGTTTTTTTCTTGAAAGGAATAATCAAAATTGAAATTAAAAATGATAGAAGAATATTAAACGGAACAGTTAATAGCGTATATACTAACGTGTTTTTCAGTGCTTTCCAGAAAAGTTCATCTGAAAACGAGTTAACGAAGTTATCCATGCCGACAAAAGTGGATCCTAATGGACCATATTTTTGTAAGCTGATAATAAAAGCATTGATGACTGGATATGCGGTAAATAAAGAAAACGCAATAAGTGCTACTGCGATAAACGCGTATCCCCAACCTGAGTCACTTTCGAGTTTCAATTTTTTTCTTTTAGTCAACGTTTGATTCATTGGGTCGCACCTCTCTTCTAAAAACAGTACAAGCTCTAGCTAATTTAGAAGGAAAGCTGTACGTTCTAGCTACGCACAGCTTTCACATGTCAGCCTACGACAGACTAGTCAACTACAATACCATCTTTACCGAAAGATTTAATTGCAGCTGCTTTAACTGCATCATACATTTCTTGTGGAGCAATCTCATTTGCAAGTAAGGCTTGTAGTTTAGGAATAATAACTTCTGTTTCAATTTTTAATGCTTCAGCAGCC
>DOJM01000316.1:5702-5957 GCA_003529225.1 Paenibacillus sp. | reverse complement strand
GTACGAGCCGGAAGCGCTTTTGCCATCATAGCTTTACCTGCAGCAACGTTATCTTCGTTACGAGGGAATTTTTCAAGTACTTCTGCATTACGTGCAGATTCAGTAATTGGTGATAAGAACAGCTCATTACTGTAGTTAGCAGCAATTGAACCAGAAGACAAGAAATTCGTTGCTAGGGCAATATTTTTGATGTGCTCTTCAGATGGAGCTTTTTTACCACGAAGTGCGATATAACCATCAACGATTGAAGTAGGG
>DOJM01000316.1:0-5658 GCA_003529225.1 Paenibacillus sp. | reverse complement strand
CAACTTCAATAGAATCTGCAACAGCTGAACCATCGTTCGCTTTAATTTTCTCATTGTTTAGACGAGCAGAGTTTTCAAATGCAGATAAACCTTTACCTGTGATCATCGTTTGACCCGTTAGGAACATGTTCCACCTTTTACCAGCATCGATAGAGCTTAGCTCTTTAGGCATAGAACCATCGTTGATCATTTCGCGAATAGATGTAAGTAGCCCCAAGAAGTTTTTGCTTGTATACGTATATTTAAGATCTTTATCGAAGTAATCTGGTAGACCTGCAGTTTTAGCAAGAATAGCTAGATAGTCTTTAGATGCTACACCAGATGTTGCGAACACGAAACCATAACGANNATAAGTCCAACCGTTTTGTTGAATGCTTTTCCAATCAATTCCGGCTTCTTCAAGGAACTGTTTGTTACCACCGATAGTGTGGATTTCCATATACGCTGGTAGGCCGTATTGAGCGTCACCTAGTTGAAAATATTTCAATGGAACTTCGTCATAATCTGCCTTGGCTTCATCAGAAAGGGCACCGTTAAGGTCGATTAGTACATTAAGTGCTGCATATTTCGAAATTCCTGAAGCACCGATAAAAGCAATATCTGGAGGAGAACCTGCATTTACTTGAGTATCAAGTTTTTGCGTCATATCTTCCCAGCTCGCTGGCTCGATTTTCAAAGTCAAGTTAGGATGTAGTGTATTAAATTCTTTTTCCATATCAGCAAAACGTGTTTGATAGTTCGCTGATATCGGAGGTAAAAGTGCTGTAATCGTATCCTTTTTAGGCTCAGAACCACCGTTACTAGTTCCTGTGTTACCGGAATCTGTAGAAGCTGGAGCGTTATTTCCGTTTCCTCCGCAAGCCGATAATAGTGATACCATCATGATTCCTGACAAAAACAGAGTTAATGCACGTGATCTTTTTTTCATCGAAAACAGCCTCCTCAATTATTAATAGCATCCATCCTGTTATTCCACTTTTCACACCTAAACCAATGATGCGATTGCCTGTTTCAAGCGTCCTCCGTTTGCGTTAAGTACATGTTCTGCTTCTTTTGCATCTAACCCCGATTTAATCATCATAATTGCCAGCTTACAGTTCATAGATGCTTTTTCAAGTGTTTCTGCGGCGGTTGATGTATCTACACCAGTCGTGTTCATGATGATACGAATCGAGCGATCTACGAGCTTAAAATTACTAGCCTTCAGATCAACCATCAAGTTGTTGTACGTTTTTCCTAACTTGACCATTGTGCATGTTGTCAGCATATTAAGCACCAACTTCTGAGCAGTTCCTGCCTTTAATCGAGTCGAACCGCTAATGACCTCAGGTCCTACAACAGGTGTTATACAAACATCTACAATGGGTTCGAACTTTGAGCCTCTGTTGTTACAAACACCGATAGTGGCTGCTCCAAGTTCCTTTGCTTTCGCTAAAGCTGCAATAACGTAGTTTGCACTACCGCTTGCCGAAATCCCAATAAGTACATCTTTGTTTGTTACACCAATGCTTTCGATTAATGCGATCCCTTCATCCATATCGTCTTCACAGCCTTCAACCGCAGTACGCAAAGCAATATCACCACCAGCAATATAGCCCTGCACCAAGGAAGGATCTGTACCAAAGGTAGGAGGACATTCGGAAGCATCCAGAACACCTAATCTTCCTGATGAGCCAGCTCCTATGTAAAACATTCTTCCACCATTAGACAACCTATGATGTAGAATATCTACCGCCTTTGCAATCTGCGGAATCTCCTCAGCTATAGCTCTGGGGACCAGTGCATCTTGTTGATTCATTAACTGGATCATTTCTTCCGTAGTACATTCATCAATCATTAATGTGTCTGGATTCACAGCCTCTGTTGTCAATCCCGCAAGGTAGTCATTCATAGCCATCCTCCTTCTTTCCAGCCTTAATCTGTCATGTAATTAACAAAACGAGTTAGATTAACTTACAATTATTATGTTCTTATACTAATACAACACCATCGCTTCGTCAATAGATTTTGAAATATAATTTCATAAAGAAAATAAATTCTGATGTTTTATTTCACCCCTTACATACTATGTTATACCACATTTATAAAGCGCTTACAAGACGCAATTTAAATTTTTACCAATTGCTTTGATCGCTATGGCTCTAAGGTTAAAGCGATTTAAGAAAATGTATTATTTGCTGATTGTCGCTCCAAACGAAACATAAAGTTACATCATCCGTGTTCAACCGGATGATGTTTCGTCTTCGATTCCATTCATTTTCTTCCTCATAATTGTGTGCCAAGCTAATAATTATTGAATTAAACTACTTATTATATTCATTAGATCAACGTATTCATCATGTAGATAATCTGACATAGATTGATAAGTAGTACATTTTAGCACACGAATAAGTGAATGAAATACAAAAAAAAAGAAAGCATTGATCCATGATCAATGCTTTCCTCCACATTCATTCTATCAGAACCTAATTTCTAAGTTTTTTCTTTAATATATTATGCGTTTTTGTTAAGTAGGTTTTTACTTCTTCATATTCTGCACTTGCGACACCAGCAAATAATATGTCGATGATCGTAAGCATCGCAATACGCGAGCCCATAGCCCCACTGCGGATTGTTATTTCAGGTGTGGATATACTCAGTACAATATCCGCCCGCTCCGCAAGCTCACTTTTATTGTACTTCGTAATCGCAATACATTTCGCTCTATTCTTTTGGGCAATTTCCAGTGCATCAATAATATCACTAGTTGCTCCAGAGTTAGAAATGAAAATGGCAACATCATCTTTCTCAAGTAAAGTTGCTGCCGTGAGCTGACTATGACCATCTGTATAGGCATGACACATCTTATTAATTCGCGAGAACTTCTGTTCCCCGTCCATACAAACGAGTCCCGAAGCACCTATTCCAAAGAAAACAATCCGCTTACTATGACATAGTAATTCTACAGCTCTTGTAATTTCTTTTCGATCAATAACACTAAGCGTATCCTCAATGGACTTGCAATTATTCAATGAAATATTTGATATAATTGTCGAGAGATCATCACCTGGCTGAATATCTGTATATTGAGCCTTTGAATCCTCATCACGAGAACCCAAAGATGCCGATATACTCACAATAAAATTGCGGTATCCGCTGTAACCCATCGTCTTACAGAAACGAAGGACAGATGCATCGCTTGTCTTACTCGATTGAGCCAATTCCTTAATCGACAAATGAGGGATCTCTTCCGTATTTTCTAAAATGTAATCTCCGACCAATCGTTCAACTGGTGTAAAACTCTCTCGCATCTCGCGAATTTTAATTAATACGTTGTCATTTAGACTCATAATCTACCTACTCTAGATTTAATTAACACCTTTAATCATATCATAAACAATATAAACAACCTATTTCAATAACAAAATACGTTTTGGCATACCTAAAGCTAATATTAATTAATCTATTAAAATCATCCTACTCTTAGGTCATCTGGTGACTTTACGTTGATTATAGCGTAATAAAGTTGTAAGGTATAGTCGATAATTATATACTTTCTGATATGGTGAAACAAGGGACCACAAAGGTCCCCGAAGATTCTTTCTATTGTTCTCAGCATACGTAATACGCATGTATTTTAAATTTTACTGCCGTCTAAATATGACTCGATTTGTCAACTACATTCTTTGATGTAGCACCGTTGCTTGAACCAACATCCCCTTCAAGCTCGTTATACCGCATCATCAGGAATATGCTGTAATCAACGCCTAGGGCTGCAATCATAATGAAGCTGAAAATGGAACGATCCAGCTCAAGATTTCACTGATTCCAAGAAAAGTAAGTACACTAGCACCAAGGAAGCAATAATGAACAGAGAACTGAACACAGAGCACGTAATGACTATTAGCACAATTATGATTCCGACCAGCATAATCACGGCTGTACGTACAAAGTCATCCTGTGAAATATTCTGCAAATCAGCATTGGTTGCAGTTGTTCCTGTTAAGGCTGCTTGCAATCCTTGCAAGTCGCTGCCATCTAACGTAAGCTCTACTTGCTTGTTGATGTCATTGATAATTGACATAACTTCCTTAGAATATGGGTCGATGTCCAGATATGGACATTTTTACCAATGTTCTGTCATTTGACATATACATATCGAGATATTCTCGGAAATCCTTGCCCTCCAGTACTTTTTGCGGAATGTAGAATCTTTCCGTTGTCTTGGATTTGCTAAAATCGCTTAAGAATTTTTGCGCATCTTTCAAACCACCGCTTACTTTATCAAGACCTTCACTACTAGTAGATAGACCAGATTCCAGCTTCCCCATCTGGTTCTGCAGGTCATTCAGAACACCCAACAATTGCTTTTGTCCATCATTAATTTGAGTCACGCCTGATTGCAGCACAGCGGTTTTTTCCGCTATTTGTCCTGAGCCACTAGCCCCATGACGAAGTCTATTTATTAATTGCTTAGATCCTGACTCAAGCTGACCCACTCCAGCATTAATTTGGTGTAGTCCATCATTTACTTGCGTGAGAGAATCATTCGCCTTTTTGAAAGCACCCATAGCCAACTCGTGCTGCTGCGCCATTTGAGTTAATTGGGTTGAAATCTCATTCAATTGTTTCTGAGCGCCTTCCGCTATTGCCAAAGTTTGCTGAACATTAGGGTCGCTTGCCAGCTCTGGTTTGCTTTGTACCAAATTATTCATCAAACCTTCAATTTGTACGCAGGCATTTTTTTGCGCAATCTTATAGCTTGAGCAAGATTGTTGAAATGCTGACTATAGGTTCTCATGCCTGTCGCCAACTGGGAATAGCCAGCATGCAACTGGATTTAATGTAATGAGCACTAGGAGCAAGACAGCGACTCCTATCGCAACGGCCGAGGTGGCTTGATATAATTGAAACTTAGTCAAATATAGTTCGGTAAAACCGATCATCACAGCCAAACCGCTGTATAAAACCGTTCTTCCTGAATATTTATAAGTTTCTTTCACCGCCAGATGTACATTTTCCTGTTTGATCAATTCTTCTTTAAATCGCGTGTATAACAAAATATTGTAATCTGTTCCCATTCCAACCAGCACCACAACTATGAATGCCTGAGTGAAATTGGAGAATGGAAAATTAAATATTTCAACCAGATGTGCAACTACTCCCATGGATACCAAAATAGGATCACCCTACCGTCAGAAGTGATATTACTGGAATAACCGGAGAGCGGAATATAATCATCAACACTAGAATAATGAAGATGACGGCGATAGAATACTTTTTTGTATCGGTTAGGGCCTTATTGCTGCCGCTGTTAAATACCGCAATGATATCAAATGTTTCTTTGTTNNTATCAGGTATCTTTATTTGCCCTTTCTCCTGCACCAGCTTTTCCATATTCGGCATCGTTATCAAGGCGACGATTGTAAGAATAATCCACAGTAAAAAGAGTAGGTTCTCCAGTCCCTTATCTTTTTCACTTAATACCTTCCTTTCATTTCTCGGAATGAATTTTCATTCTGAACGTAGTGACAAAGGAACCTAATGCTCCTTAGTCGGACAATCAGCAGACTCACTGCAATCTAATGGCATTCCAAAAGCTGTCTGCAAGTTCTTCTTCGAGCTCAAGCGAATACAGTAACTCACCTTCTTCCATCATTTTAGCGAACATCTTCAAAG
>DOJM01000319.1:5006-7654 GCA_003529225.1 Paenibacillus sp. | reverse complement strand
CCCGTAGGGTGATTTTGTTCTGTAACAGCAATTCTACGTGGGTAGATTATTGCTGAATAGATCTACTGTAAGATAGGGAATTCTTCCCTCTAATTCTGTTCTTTAGCTTCCATCTTCTTAAAAACAGGGAATTTATCCCTCTATTTCATAATATTTGGTTGTATTTAAGGAAATCCTTCAATTTATAGGGAGGAATTCCGCATAACCTGATCATAATGACTATTGTGGTCTAATTATAGGGAGGTTTTCCCTATAATACTCCCACCTATGCAATCTCTGAGTAACTTTCACAGAAGAAGTGAGCAGGGAAGTTAATCCAGATATCAAAATTCAAAATGTAAATGATAAGACTCTACAGTATGCGTGTAGAAAAACGGGAATATAAGCAATATTCAGCGTTAACGCTTCTCTTGTTGTTAATAGAAGCCGGCTTAGAAAGTGTTGTAGTTTAGGCAGATAAAGTTGACATGCAGGGTTTGTTCTGTCATAATTCTCATTAAATGAATAGCGCCTTTAATTCAGTCCTGTGAGGCTGGCAAGGTAACGTGAATCGAGGTTCGCGACTCTTAGAAGGGTATCCGTGTGTACTACACCGGACTGTCTTTTTATGCGCGCGGCCATCATCTTCTTCTTCGGATTTCACTCCTTGCCTGTTACAGGCAAGGAGTTTTTTGATTTCCGGGGACTTGAACAGGCGAAAAAAGTGGAGGGTGACAAGATTATGGTTACTGAGAAAAATGTAATTATGGACGAAACGGCGATCCGCCGGGCATTATCCCGTATTGCTCATGAGATTTTGGAGAAGAACAAAGGGATTGAGAATTGTCTGCTGGTCGGTATCCGGACCCGAGGTGTATACCTGGCACAGCGCATCGCTGAGCGTATCAAGGAAATTGAGGGCGTCGAGATTCCTTACGGCGAACTCGACATCACGCATTACCGGGATGATCGTGAAGTAGAAGGCAGTGAAGCGGTAGTGAAGAGTAACGTCATTATTACTTCCGGCAGTGATGGCATCCATGATAAGAAGGTTATTTTGTTCGACGATGTGCTTTACACCGGACGCACCATCCGCGCAGCGATGGACGCTTTAATGGACTGCGGACGCCCACGAATGATTCAACTGGCAGTACTGGCTGACCGTGGACACCGCGAGCTGCCGATCCGGCCGGACTACATCGGTAAGAATGTACCTACCTCAAAGCATGAGCAGATTGAAGTGGCGCTGAAGGAATACGACGGCAAAGACGAGGTCTACATTATTTCAAACCGGGAGGAACGATAACATCATGACACTTACCAAGGTAAAGGAACGTAGTCTGCTGGGAATAAAAGAGCTTGCTCGGTCGGAAATCACTGGGCTGCTGGACAGAACAGCATACTGGGACAATCAAAGTGAGAAGCTAACTCCCATTTTGAACTCGCATTTTATTTCTAACATGTTCTTTGNNGTTTCTCCTTTGAAATGGCAGAGAAACGACTGGGTGCACAAGTACTGAATTTTACGGCTGCAGCTTCTAGTGTAGAAAAAGGGGAGTCGATCTACGATACAGTACGCACACTGGAATCGATGGGGATCGATGCCGGAGTTGTGCGTTTGAAGCCTGCAGGTGTGCTGCAGCAGTTAGCTGAGAAGGTGTCCATACCGCTTATTAATGCGGGTGACGGCAACAATGAACATCCAACACAAGCGCTGCTTGATCTTTACACCATGACCAAAACGTTTNNCGGGGACATCATGCATAGCCGGGTAGCACGCTCCAATCTGTGGGGACTTACAAAGCTAGGAGCTAAAGTGCAATTCTGCGCACCGGAGAATATGAAGGCTCCTGAGCTTATGGAATACGCACCTTATGTAACCATAGAGGAAGCTCTTAAAGCAGATGTAGTCATGATGCTTCGTGTGCAGCTGGAACGTCATTCTTCTGGCATCGTACTTTCCGCGGAAGATTACCGTAGACAGTACGGTTTAACGGAAGAACGCGCCCCTAAGCTAGCAAAAGATACAATCATTATGTATCCAGCTCCGGTTAACCGGAATGTCGAGATTGATGATGCGGTTGTAGAGTGCAGTCAATCAAGGATTTTCCCGCAAATGTCTAATGGGGTTCCGGTTCGGATGGCAGTTCTCGAAAGAGCTTTACTATAAAGTTCAAAGAATGATGATGAATAAGGACTAATAAATATACACAAACATGAATTTTTATTATATAATAATGAGAGGGCTCACAGCCGGGATCTGTGGGTAAAGGTAGAATCATGACAGTGATTATTAGAAACGCCAGCGTATTGAATAAGAAAGGCTTGTTAGAGACGAAACATATTGTACTTGAAGAAGGTGTTATCTCGGCCTTAATTGATGGAAATGAAGCTGCTCCAGAAGCTGGAGAGATCATTGATGCTGAAGGCAAGCTGCTCATTCCGGGACTCATTGATATGCATGTGCACTTACGCGAACCGGGATTTGAACACAAGGAAACAGTGGAAACCGGAAGTCGTTCGGCTGCCAAAGGCGGATTTACAACCATCGCTTGTATGCCTAATACCCGTCCAGTAACAGATACCCCGGAAATCGTACAATTTGTGAAAGACAAAGCGCGTGAAGCAGGACTAGTTAAAGTACTTCCTTATGCAGCCATTACGAAAAA
>DOJM01000319.1:4629-4984 GCA_003529225.1 Paenibacillus sp. | reverse complement strand
AAAGAAGCTGGAGCGATTGGTTATACCGACGACGGCGTGGGTGTGCAAAGTGCTCAAATGATGAAAGATGCTATGAACATTGCCGCAGCACTGGATATGCCAGTCATTGCTCACTGCGAGGATAATTCACTGGTTGAAGGCTGCTGTGTAGCCGAAGGTGAGTTCGCAAGAAAGCATGGCCTGAAAGGAATTCCAAATGAGTCGGAAGCGATCCCTGTTGGACGCGATATTTTGCTGGCTGAAGCGACAGGCGTTCATTACCATGTGTGCCATGTAAGTACTGAACAATCGGTGCGACTGATTCGCCAAGCGAAAGAAATCGGCATTAAAGTAACTGCTGAAGTATGTCCGCATC
>DOJM01000319.1:0-4463 GCA_003529225.1 Paenibacillus sp. | reverse complement strand
CACAGCGTTTGTAGCAACAGGGAAATGGGATTTATCCTTACTAGTACAAAGAATGACTGCTGATCCTGCACGGGTATTCAGACTGAACACCGGTGTGATGGATATCGGAGCTCCTGCAGATTTGACACTGATTGATTTGGAGCAGGAGAAAGAAGTAGACCCAGGATCTTTCGCAAGTAAAGGACGGAATACTCCTTTTGGTGGCTGGAAGCTTAAGGGCNNTGAGAAAAACTAGCGGACTGGTGGAGCGGAGTTGCTGATCTTTACGGAGCAGCGATTGTGTACACGTTCACTCCGGAAGGCTTGTAAGGCATAAGCATTAGACTACAGAAACAAGAAGGAGTGGAATGGAATGCAGGCGAGATTGCTGCTGCAAGACGGAACTTTATTTACAGGTACCGCATTTGGCGCTGAGGGCGAAAAGACAGGCGAGGTTGTTTTTAATACAGGAATTACAGGATATCAAGAGGTGCTGTCTGACCCTTCATATTGCGGACAAATCGTTACAATGACTTACCCATTGATCGGGAACTACGGGATTACTCGGGATGACTTTGAATCTGTTAGACCTTTCGTACACGGCTTTGTAGTGCGTCGTCATGAAGAAGTACCTAGTAACTGGCGTGCTGAATACAGTGTGGACGACTTGTTGAAAGAATACGATATTCCAGGGATCAGCGAGATTGATACTCGGATGTTGACTCGGATTATTCGCCACTACGGAACAATGAAAGCGATCCTGACCACCTCTAACAAACGTGTAGAGGAACTGATGGAAATGATGGGAAATACTACGATTGAGGAATTGCGCAATCAGGTTGCCCGTACATCAACTGCAAGTTCGTACAGCAGCCCAGGCAACAAAGAAAGAATTGTACTTGTGGATTACGGTGCAAAGGCTGGTATCCTACGTGAGCTTAACGAACGTGGTTGTGATGTGGTTGTAGTGCCACACGATGTAAAAGCGGAAGAAGTTCGCCGTCTGAACCCGGATGGTATCCTACTGTCCAACGGCCCTGGGGACCCGAAAGATGTGCCTCACGCTGTCAAGACGATTTCCGAATTGCTTGGTGAATATCCGATCTTCGGAATCTGCCTAGGTCATCAGTTGTTTGCACTGGCTTGTGGAGCAGATACAGATAAGCTGAAATTCGGTCACCGCGGTGGGAATCACCCTGTGAAGGAACTGGAAAGCGGGCGCTGCTTCATCACTTCCCAGAACCATGGTTATACCGTGAATGAGGAATCTGTGAAGAACACTGAACTAGAAGTTACTCACATTAATAATAATGATAAGACTGTTGAAGGTATTAAACATACTCGTTACCCAGCATTTTCGGTGCAATATCATCCAGAAGCGGCGCCAGGACCACATGACAGCAGCTACTTGTTTGATCGCTTTCTGCAATTGATCGCAGATCATAAAGCAAAAACACCTGTTGTTTCACGTCAGGCACAACTTGCGGCAAACGCCAGAATCACGGCGCCAAAAACTAACTTACAGCTTGAAGCCGTGAAAGGAGCTCTATAACATGCCAAAGAACGATAAGCTTAAAAAAATACTAGTGATCGGTTCCGGACCGATCGTCATCGGCCAAGCAGCGGAGTTTGACTACGCAGGAACTCAGGCTTGCCAAGCCCTTAAAGAAGAAGGCGTGGAAGTCGTACTGATTAACAGCAATCCAGCAACGATTATGACAGATACAAATATTGCAGATAAAGTGTACATCGAGCCTATTACGCTTGAATTCGTAACTGCGATTATTCGCCAAGAGCGTCCAGATGGATTGCTTCCAACGCTGGGCGGTCAAACTGGCCTAAATATGGCTGTAGAATTGGCTCGTGCAGGTGTACTTGAGCAAGAGAATGTTAAGCTTCTCGGTACACAGCTGGATTCCATTGAGAAAGCAGAAGATCGCGATTTGTTCCGTGATTTAATGCGTGAATTGGATCAACCTGTACCGGACAGCACCATTATCACTACTGTAGATGAAGCGATGAAATTCGTTGAGGAAATTGGATTCCCTCTGATTGTACGTCCAGCTTATACACTTGGCGGCACAGGCGGCGGGATCTGCGATAACGAAGAAGAGCTGCGTGAAACTGTCAAAGCAGGAATTCGTTACAGCCCGATCGGACAATGTTTGGTTGAGAAGAGTATTGCCGGCATGAAGGAAGTTGAATATGAGGTTATGCGTGATGCTAATGACAACTGTATCGTTGTCTGCAACATGGAGAACTTTGATCCTGTAGGCGTACATACAGGTGACAGTATTGTTGTGGCGCCTAGCCAGACATTGTCAGATCGCGAATATCAAATGCTACGTACAGCTTCGCTCAAAATCATCCGTGCCCTGAATATTGAGGGTGGATGTAACGTGCAGTTCGCACTTGATCCGCAAAGTTATCAATATTATGTAATCGAAGTAAACCCGCGTGTCAGCCGTTCCTCAGCTTTGGCTTCCAAAGCAACTGGATATCCGATTGCCAAAATGGCTGCCAAAATCGCGATGGGTTACACGCTGGATGAAATCGTCAATCCGGTTACCGGACAGACCTATGCATGCTTTGAGCCTACACTTGACTATATTGTAAGTAAAATTCCACGCTGGCCGTTCGACAAGTTCATTCATGCGAACCGTAAACTGGGTACGCAAATGAAAGCGACAGGCGAAGTAATGGCGATCGGCCGTACTTTTGAAGAGTCGATTCATAAAGCGATTCGTTCGTTGGAAATTGGTGTCCATCGTTTCCGTCTGCCAGGTGCAGAGACACTGGAAGAGGGCGTGCTGCGTGAACGTCTTGCGAAGCCTGACGATGAGCGTCTGTTCCTGATTGCTGAAGCTTTCCGTCGTGGTTACGGTTTGCAGGACATCCAGGATATTACGAACGTGGACTGGTGGTTCCTCTCTAAAATTGAAGGTTTGATTAACTTTGAAGAGGTTATTCGCGGCGAAGAAACTTTGTCTGCGGAAACTTTATACCAAGCGAAACGCAGAGGTTTTACAGACCGTGCGATTGCTGAGATTCGTGCAGAAGGGCAAGCGGACGGCAGGTTTACTAAAGAAGCTGATGTGCGTGCGCTACGTTTGGAGCAAGGTTTAACACCTGTGTTCAAAATGGTAGATACTTGTGCAGCTGAGTTCGAAGCCACTACACCGTACTACTACTCGACTTATGAGACTGAGAATGAAGTTATTCAATCTGATAAGCAAAAGGTTATCGTGCTGGGATCTGGGCCAATCCGGATCGGTCAAGGGATTGAGTTCGATTACTCCACAGTGCATGCGGTATGGGCTATTCAGAAGGCTGGATATGAAGCGGTTATCATTAACAATAACCCTGAGACGGTATCTACAGACTTTAATACTTCGGACCGGTTGTATTTTGAGCCTTTATTCTTCGAAGATGTTATGAACGTAATTGCGCAAGAGAATCCGATTGGGGTTATCGTTCAATTCGGTGGTCAGACAGCGATTAACCTTGCGGCACCGCTAAGTGCTGCTGGTGTGAAGATTCTTGGAACTAGTCTAGACAGCATTGATGAAGCTGAGAACCGTAAGAAATTCGAAGCTTTGCTGGCACGTCTTGATATCGCTCAACCAAAAGGTAAGACGGTTACCGACGTGGATCAGGCTGTAGAAACTGCACAGTCCCTTGGATATCCGGTGCTTGTTCGTCCTTCCTACGTACTAGGCGGACGTGCAATGGAGATTGTATATAACGATACTGAACTGCTCAGCTACATGGTAGAAGCGGTGAAGGTGAATCCAGAGCATCCGGTATTGATTGACCGTTACATGCTAGGTAAAGAGGTTGAGGTAGATGCGATTTGTGATGGTGAGACAGTAGTTATTCCAGGTATCATGGAACATGTCGAGCGCGCAGGTGTTCACTCCGGTGATTCCATCGCTGTATATCCTCCGCAATATCTGGATGAAGGTCTAAAAGAGAAAATCGCTGAAATCACGATCAAGATCGCTAAGGAACTAAAGACCATTGGATTGGTAAACATCCAGTTTGTTATCTATCAGAACGAAGTGTACGTAATCGAAGTAAATCCACGCTCCTCGCGTACGGTTCCTTTCCTAAGTAAGGTGACAGGAATTCCAATGGCGCATTTGGCAACCAAAATCATTCTCGGAAGCAAGCTGAAGGATGACGGTTATACAGAAGGTTTGTGGCCAGAAAGCGATTATGTATCGGTTAAAGTGCCAGTGTTCTCTTTTGCCAAGCTGCGCAGAGTAGAACCTACACTCGGACCTGAAATGAAATCGACCGGTGAAGTTATGGGCCGTGATAAGTTGTACGCAAAAGCTTTATACAAAGGTCTGATCGGAGCAGGGATGAAAATTCCAGCTACAGGCGCTATCATCGTTACGGTGGCAGATAAAGATAAAGCAGAAGCTGTAGAACTTATGAAAGGCTTCCACTCCATGGGTTACAAAATCATTGCTACTGGA
>DOJM01000417.1:15797-16424 GCA_003529225.1 Paenibacillus sp. | reverse complement strand
ATTAAATATGCCTTCACCGATCACTGGGATTTTGGAGAGTCCAGGAATTGCAACCTTGTTAAATCCATCGATTAGCGGAGTTTCAGCAGATCCATCAAACAGTAACTTTACCATGTAAAGCGTACTACCTGCGGCTAAAAAGTTAATAACCGTACCACTGATCGTCTGATCCGATTTAAAGGTTATAGCTGCAACTGCATGAATTAGTGAACCAAGTACCCCGACGGCCATAGCACATAGTACGCCAATCCAAGGAGCCCATTCACCCATCCCTGCATCTTGAGCATAATAACCGCCTACTGCTGCGGCAAAAGCACCAAACATCATCAAACCTTCAAGTCCAATATTTACGACACCGGAGCGTTCAGAGAAGATGCCGCCAAGTGAGGCAAAAANNAATGAGCGCTGTGGAAAAAACAAGCGTTGTATTAAGCAGTTGACCTAACGTCTGCAGATCCATCTATAACACCTTCTCTTTCTTGCGCTTGAAGTAAAAGGGCTTAAGCACCCAGCGCACAATCCCTTGTGCCGCAATAAAGAATATGATTGAACCTATAACGATACGAATAAGCTCTGGAGGAACATCTGCAGCAAAACTCATTCCTGCAGAACCATAAGTCAACGTAC
>DOJM01000417.1:13783-15785 GCA_003529225.1 Paenibacillus sp. | reverse complement strand
TTAAACCAAGTAGAGCTACTGCGATTCCATCAAATCCATATCCTGGTGATGCCGCGAACACAGATTGATAATGGAATACACCCAGTACCTCTCCTGCTCCGGCCAACCCTGCAAATACTCCACTTATGAACATTGCTTTTACAACGTTACGGCCAACATTCATACCTGCGTACTCGGCAGCATGAGGATTGTAACCAACAGCACGCATTTCATATCCTTGCTTAGTCTTCCATAAGTAGACATAGAAGAATACTGCTGCGGCAAGGGCAATAGCAGTTCCCCAGTGCAGACGTGCATTGTCAAATAACGAATTCAAGAACGTCATGGAAAGTGAAGCTGGAATATCCTCGGAACGATTCTGTCCCGGGAGTAACAGAAATGCTCTTACAATATAATTCGACAAGTACAGAGCAACCCAGTTTAACATGATTGTGGTAATAACTTCATTAATCCCACGTTTGGCCTTCAAGTAGCCGGCGATACCAGCCCACAGACCTCCACATAACCCCGCTATAATAACAGCAAGCGGAACTAATATGAATCCTGGCAAGGCTGCAAATTTAATACCCACCACGGTCGCAGCTGTCATACCAATCATGACTTGTCCGTCTGCCCCGATATTAAACATCCCTGAACGGAATGCAAAGGCTACGGCTAAACCAGTGAGCATTAATGGCGTCATTTCGCGCACGGCTTCACCAAAATTGTACAAGTTACCAAATACACGTGAGAACAGTGCGGAGTAAGCAGTTATCGGATCATAACCACCCATAAGCATAACTATTGCTCCCACAAGAAAACCAAGCACAATGGCGACAAGAGGAATGATATAGCTGTCAGTTGTGAAGATTTTTTTAAACTTATTCAACTGCCTTACCTCCCCGCTTCAAGCTGCCTGCCATCATAAGACCCAGTTCCTGATCATTCGTATCCTGCGGGAACACTTCACCGACAATTTTGCCTTCGTAGATAACAGCAATTCTGTCAGATACATTCATAATCTCGTCCAATTCAAACGAAATTAGCAATACAGCTTTCCCTTTGTCACGCTGAGCAATAAGCTGCTTTTGGACAAACTCGATAGCACCAACATCTAGACCTCGTGTTGGTTGTGCTGCAATAAGTAATGTCGGATCTTTATCTATTTCCCGAGCAATAATCGCTTTCTGTTGATTTCCGCCGGATAGAGAACGTGCTTTGGTCTGAATTGAAGGTGTACGTACATCAAATTGCTCTACAAGACCCTCAGCATACTTATCAATGACATCATTTTGCATAAAGCCATTTTTGTTATATGGACTTTTATAGTAAGTTTCCAGAACCATATTCTCACTTACTGAGAAATCAAGCACCAAACCATGCTTATGACGGTCCTCTGGGATATGAGACACATTCATCTCCGTAATCTTGCGCGGGGATAAATTAGCTATCTCGTTCCCGGACACCTGAATAGAACCAGAATCAATTTTACGCAGACCTGTAATGGCCTGAATCAGTTCGCTCTGTCCATTGCCATCTACACCAGCTATTCCGAGAATTTCGCCGGCTTTCACATCAAAGCTAAGGCCGTCCAGCACCGAGACACCGTCTTTACTCTTGCTGTTCACATCCTTCAGCTCGAGCACAGTTTCGCCAACCTCAGGAGCCTTCTTATCTACCTTGAAGGTTACGCCGCGTCCAACCATCTTCTCAGCTAGTTCATTCGGATTAGTCTCTGCCGTATTTACGGTATCGATTACTTTTCCGCGTCTAATAATGGTGACCCGATCAGATATTTGCATAATTTCTTTAAGCTTATGCGTAATCAGAATAATCGATTTCCCCTCTGCAACAAGCCGCTTCATAATCGCCATCAATTCCGTAATTTCTTGAGGCGTAAGTACTGCAGTCGGCTCATCAAATATGAGAGTATCCGCTCCACGGTACAGGGTCTTCATAATTTCTACCCTTTGCTGCATACCTACAGAAATGTCATGAATAACGGCATTTGGATTCACTTGCA
>DOJM01000417.1:7430-13717 GCA_003529225.1 Paenibacillus sp. | reverse complement strand
CTCCCGTCGATTTCAATACTACCTTCGTCCGGTTGATACAATCCAAACACGATATTCATTAAGGTTGATTTACCTGCACCATTCTCACCGAGCAAGGCAAGAATCTCACCCTTTTTTAAGGTCAAGCTAATGGAATCGTTAGCAACAATACCAGGAAATCGTTTTGTGATTTGCTTCAACTCTACGACAGGAGCCGCAGCACTCATGGAATCACCCTCATCACAGAATATATAACTACCATGCAGACACGGATGTACCGCCCTTTTCAAGACGGTATAACTGTGTCCAACTTATCATAACCAGTGCTTTAACAAAGAATAAGGCCAGCACATAACCGGCCTTATTCTTTGTTGCTTATTGTAATCCGATAAATAAAAGGGAGATTTTACTCGGTAGGAACTGTAATTGTTCCATCAATGATTTGTTTTTTGAAATCTTCAACTTTAGCCAANNGATACCTACACCATTGTCTTTCAAACCAAGAACAGTTGTAGTACCACCTTTGAAAGTACCATCGATTACTTCTTTGGAAACCTTCTTCACAGCTTCGTCAACGCGTTTGATCATAGAAGTCAAAGTTACGTCCGTACCAAATTCAATGGATTGGTCTTTGTCTACACCGATAACCCATACTTTAGCACCGCCAGCTTTGTTACGGGATTTAGCTTCGTTAAATACGCCATTTCCTGTTGCACCAGCTGCAGGGAAGATGATGTCATTACCATCGTTATACAATGTAGCTGCAAGAGATTTACCAGTATCTGGCTTGTCGTATGCACCTGCATAAGTAATTGTAACTTTAGCGTCAGGTTTAACTGCCGCTACACCAGCTTTGAATCCTACTTCAAAACGTTTGATTACTGGGCTTTCCATACCGCCAATAAAAGCTACTTTGTTAGTTTTTGTAGTCAAACCAGCAACCACACCAACCAAGAAGGAACCTTCGTTCTCAGAGAAAGTAACGGATGCTACGTTAGGCGCATCTACTACGCTATCGATAATTGCCAAGTTAGCATTTGCATTCTCGCNNAACAAAACCGATACCCCAAGTCAAGTTGTAGCCATCTTTAACGAATTGGTTAAGGTTTGGCTCATAGTCAGAGTTGGATTTACTTTGCAAATATTTAACGGACGAGCCTGTTTCTTTTTCAAGAGCTTGCAGTGCTTCCCATGCGGATTGGTTAAACGATTTATCGTTTACGCCTCCGATGTCAGTAACCATACCAAATTTGAAATCAGATTTCGCGGCATTTGTTCCGCCATTTGTTCCTGCATTAGTCTCGCCATTTGCAGCATTCTTAGCTTTGTTGTTTCCGCAACCGGCCAATACTACTGTTAATGCCAGCAACATTACAAGAGATAGCTTGAAAACTTTTTTCATTGAATGTGATCCCCCTTAAAATATTGGATGTCATCTGTGTTCTTGCTTGGACATTCCATAGATCAAATTATAACTGCAATAAAATCTAAAATCCAGTCCATAAATGACCTCAGGTCAATAATTATTTGTATTTTTTCGTAAGTAACCGCTTTCCATGACACGACATGTCATCATCATGTTTGGATGATGTTAGAAAACCTTATTTTACTTTGTATAGTATTCCAACACAATACAAATATTATTGCACACTTATGTGTTTTCTATTATTATGATTGCTTAGTATTTGCACTGAAAGGAAGTTATCAGATATGACCGATGAAAAAAATCCACAAACGATGCCGGCTTTTAAATATTGCCGTGAATCCCGCGTCTTCAAAACCGGACGCGTTTTCCCTAATGATGTTAATAATCACAAAACATTGTTTGGCGGTAAGCTTATGAGCGGCATCGATGAAGTAGCCTCCATCTCAGCTATGCGCCATTGCCGTGCCAATGTCGTTACAGCCTCTACAGACTCTGTCGACTTCTTGAGGCCCATCCGACCTACAGACTCCGTATGCTTTGAATCCTTCGTTTCTTGGACCGGACGCACAAGCATAGAGGTATTTGTAAAGATCATTTCAGAAAACTTATATACGGGTGAGCGCGCCGTCGCCGCCACTTCATTCCTTACCTTTGTTGCAGTCGGGGAGGATGGCACTCCCACCCCGGTTCCTGCCATTATCCCAGAGACTGATGAAGAAAAGCTGATCAGTGAATCGGCTAATGAACGTTCTGAGTTACGCAAAGTGAGAAGAACCATCAGTAAAAAGCTCGCTGCCGAGCTCAATACTGTGAAGTACTGGGAATAACTCTGCAACAAGTAGAGTTATTCCTCATTTCTTAACAGTAAAGGACAGTTTACCCAATTCTACACACTTCATACCACACAAAAAAGCACCGCTGCATGGGCAACCCGCAGGCGGTGCTTTTCGATTATATTACAACACTTACGCGTTGATTTTCTCTTTGGCAATACCAGCCAATGAGTTGAATGCGTTAAGATCATTAACAGCCAGATCAGCAAGCATCTTACGGTTAACTTCTACACCTGCCAATTTCAGGCCGTATACAAGTTTGCTGTAAGAAAGACCGTTCAAACGAGCTGCTGCATTAATACGAACGATCCACAGTCTGCGGAAGTTACGTTTAGTTTGACGACGGTCGCGGTAAGCGTAAACCATCGATTTCATTACTTGTTCTTTAGCTGTTTTAAAAATGCGGTGTTTAGAACCGAAATAACCTTTTGCCAATTTCAACACTTTTTTATGTCTACGACGAACTACAAATCCGCCCTTAACTCTTGCCATATTAATAAACCTCCCAAAAATGTGTGATAAACTATTTCAAGTTAGCCAATCCTTGTTTCAAACGTCTTACATCCCCAGGGGCCATTACTGGATTACCGTTCAGAACGCGCTTAGCGCGTTTAGATTTGTGGGACAGCAAGTGATTTTTGTGAGCTTTGTAACGTGTTACTTTACCAGTTCCGGTAATTTTGAAGCGGCCTTTCAGGCTGCTATGTGTTTTCATCTTAGGCATGGTGTTTCCTCCTTGAATATTATGCGGCGCCAAATTGCATGTAAGCAAGTGACTCCAGATTTATTGGGCTTTAGGAGCCAAGATCATAATCATGCTGCGACCTTCCAGCTTAGGCTGGCGCTCAACAACAGATATATCAGCCACTTCGTTCTTAACACGCTCGAGGATTTTCTGGCCGATATTCGCATGTGTAATCTCACGTCCGCGGAAACGTACGGAGCACTTTACTTTATCGCCTTCACCCAAGAACTTGATCACATTGCGGAACTTAGTTTGATAATCATGTTCCTCAATGTTAGCACGGAACCAGACTTCCTTGATATCAACGATCTTCTGGTTCTTACGGGCTTCCTTCTCTTTCTTCTGCGTTTCATAACGGAACTTGCCGTAATCCATGATGCGGCATACCGGCGGCTTAGCCTGTGGTGCTACATTGACTAAATCTAGATTAAGATCGATCGCCATTTGCAACGCTTCGCGGATCGGTTTAATTCCGATTTGTTCACCTTCCGCACCAACCAACCGTACCTCTTTGGCCCGAATTTCATCATTGATCATATGTTCCTTACTGATAACTCTCCACCTCCGGATCTTTTTAACAACTATACTGCCTTACTCCATAAAAAAGGGGTGCCGGTAACACCCGACACCCCGTGTTTGATCAACGTTCATGAACATTAACATTCATAAAGCATTGAGATCAAAACCAGCCGGCGAATATGCCAGTCAGGTGAGAAGCAGGTGCTTCTTCTTGCAATCCCTATGATTTGCGTACTTGAATACTATACACCACTCCAAACGGAGTGTCAATTCTTTTATTCAATATTCTTAGATGCCTTACACCTGCTTGCTTTGCACTTCTTCAAGTCTTACGACACGCGTATGCTTGGTATGGCTCCATTGCTTGTTGTNNAAATTTAACCTTCTCCAAAGCCATCGCAACCCCAAAGGTCACCAGATTCAAACCGATCGCAAGGAAACCGAGCCAGACTGGCAAGCTACCGTAAATATTAGCAATATTCGGTCCGTTAAAGAGGGCCATATCCACCCACATTACCGCCGTCATTAAAAAGGTGAGTAAAACAATGTACACATTGGCTCCATAAAGCGCAAGGTCAAACTTCGTTAAGCTACGTTCTTTAATACTTTGCCAAAGTAATGGGAAAAAATAACGACGAGCTACAGTAAAGTGTCCCTGCATCCAGCGCAGACGCTGTCTTGATGAGGCCTTGAAAGTTAGTGGCTTCTCGTCAAAAACCTTTGCGTCATAATTGAACTTAGGATATACACCATGAGATGCACTGCGCATCGTAAACTCCAGATCCTCAACCAAGCTTGTAGCTCCCCAGCCCATCTCTTTAAGGAGATTAGTCTCGAAACACATTCCAGTTCCGCCAAGGAAGTTCGCCATATTCAAATTATGGCGTGAAAGTTGCCACAAACGGTTAATATACCAATACGACACACCATACGCTGCAGTAATCCATGAATCTTCTGGATTCTTGGTGTCAATATAANNCCTGAACAAAGATCATTATTCATCTCCATTAGGAACTCAGTATGTGCCAGATTATCGGCATCAAACATTACAACTGCGTCATATTGACGCTGCATGCCCCAAAGCTCCTTGAGCATCCATTCAATTGCATAACCTTTACCACGTAGATTCGGGTTAGTACGGACACAAGCGTTCATTCCGTGCTCTCTAACAATGCGAGCTGTACCATCTGTACAATTGTCACAAATTACAAATACGTCAAACAGTTCTGAAGGATAGTTAAGCTGCTTCAGGTTCTCCATTAACGCGCCGACGACTTCTTCCTCGTTATGTGCAGCAACAAGTACTGCAAATGTTTTTTCCGGCTTATACTTTGTCTTTGTCTTTTTCTTGTGCAGACCAAATAACGAAAAGGTAAACTGATATACTGCGATTGCTGCCAAGATCACTTGGAGCGTAACAAACAGTGCGTCTGTCATGACCTTTTGATGCCCCCTTTTTTTCACTCTCGGTGTTCTTTTTTTTCTCTCTAGCTTGCTTGACGTTCCTTCTGACCCTTTTGTTGCATCCCTTAACATTAGACCAAGAGTATTCTTATTCTAGGCAGACTTCACAATTTTTATATGTGTTGTTTAAAAGAATTGTATGGATTCCATTATCTCGGATCCTTATTTATCTCTTACCTTTTAAACATGTTTAGTCCGCTTGAATCATTGTACGGCGTTAGCGGCTCTAAGTNNAGCAAAACTGAGCTTTTCCTTGAAATGGACTACCTTTAAAAAGTATGATTAAGACAGATCTAATGCTAAAGAACGGACTGCTCATAAGCACCTGTTATCGGTAGCCGACTGGCGGAGGGACAAGATATGAGACATTTATTCATGAAGCTACATCTCTGGGAGCGGCACCTTTTTAAGTGGATCAACGGACGAATGCATAATCGTTTTCTTAACTTTTGGCTCTTCTATCTCACTCATTTGGGTGGAGCTACAAGCACAATTGTTATCAACATACTGATATGGGCATTTGCTCCTCAGCCATGGAGAACCCCTAGCCTGCAAGCAATGACGGCTCTTGCTGTTAGCCATTTGCCCGTTGCTGTCGCCAAAAAACTTTATCCACGCATGCGGCCTTATCTGGCGCTACCGGATACGAACACATTTCGTAATCCATTAAAGGATCATTCTTTTCCTTCTGGTCATACTACAGCCATCTTTGCTGCAACGGTCCCATATATGGTAGCATTTCCCGCCTTGACCGTTATTCTGCTGCCGCTGGCTTGTATTGTCGGGTTCTCACGCATCTATCTGGGATTACATTATCCATCTGATGTCTTAGCAGGCTTAGTGATCGGAACCAGTGTTGCAGCGGGCACCATAGCCTTATGGATCTGAGTTTATATATGGTTAAACCGGGAAAACCTTTGAGAATAGGTGAATCAAAATTGCAAAAAAAAAGAATTTTAATACTCTCAGAAGGCTTTGGCGCGGGACATACTCAAGCAGCATATGCGCTGTCGAGCAGTCTGCGCCAACTTTCACCCAATTTACAAACAAAGGTGCTAGAACTTGGGAATTTCCTGAACCCCAAAATGGCACCCATTATTCTGTCCGCTTACCGTAAGACGGTAACGACACAGCCAAAGCTGATGGGGTATGTCTACCGTCACCAGAAATCATTTAATCGTCTTACCACGCTTGCCCTGCATCGTATATTTTATACACATACCAAAAATGTTGTTATGCAGTTAAAACCTGACGTTATCGTCTGCACACATTTCATTCCGGGTGCTGTAGTATCTCGCCTTAAGAGATTGGATCCTACCCT
>DOJM01000417.1:6784-7394 GCA_003529225.1 Paenibacillus sp. | reverse complement strand
AGTATCAACACCAGAGGTTAAATCCAAATTGCGCATACGAAACATTCCTGCTGCGAAAATTCAGGTTACAGGGATACCCGTACATCCTAACTTCTGGCAGCATCCTGGAAAGCAGGAGATTCGACAGCAATTTAATTTGAAGGATATCCCAACAGTACTAGTCATGGGCGGCGGCTGGGGGATCATGAACGATCAGGTTGTAAATGCCTGTCTTGCAGACTGGCGAGAGAAGATTCAAATTGTCTTTTGTCTTGGTAATAACGATAAGCTGCTGTGTGAAATGAAAGAAGATCCAAGTTATAATCATCCTAATATTTCCTTAATCGGTTTTACGCGTGAGATTGATAAGCTTATGGAGGTATCCGATCTGCTCGTCACGAAACCAGGCGGAATGACTTGTAGTGAAGGACTCGCTAAGGGAATTCCGATGCTTTTCTACAATCCTCTCCCTGGGCAGGAGGAGGAGAATTGCCGCTATTTTACCGCTGCAGGTTTTGGAGAGCCGATAGAATCTTTAGACGTAGTCGTGATGTGGATGGAACGCCTCATAAACAACTACGAAGATGTGCAGAACAAGCGAAAACTTCATCTTGAGGAAATCGCCCGTCAC
>DOJM01000417.1:0-6682 GCA_003529225.1 Paenibacillus sp. | reverse complement strand
AGCATTATCGAATTACTGGAATAGTAAATTAAAAAAAGCGGCAGCCTCCAAACACTTGGGGGCTGCCGCTTTTTTATTGAAGGATGTCTTTTGGAGCAGTTCTTTGTGACTACAACCGATATTTATCCAATCGGGTAGCTTGATACTGCTTGAGCGCTTCTGCACCTACAATTGCCTCGCAACGATGGATATTCACACCACGCCCGACAAATTTCGTCTCGTATTCCGTCATGATATGATCCTCATTTATGATGCCTTCTGCGTGTAGGTCCAAAGAAATATTTTTCATCTGTAAACCAAAGTCCGCAAATGCATTTAATGAGAATTCAAATAGGCTTCGAGAATCTGTTTTCAAATGAATTTCACCTAGTTCGCTTAGCAGCCCCCGATATTTGTCAAGAAAACGCGGGTGTGTCAAACGACGACGAGCATGCTTACTTTTCGGCCACGGATCACTGAAGTTAAGATAAATCCGTTCCAGCTCTCCTGGCGCAAATACTTCCTCTGCATAATCAATATTGGCAAGTGCCAATTTCAGGTTGGGCGGCGTCTCATGACCTGCCGGCTCCCATACTGCTCTAGCCTTATCTCCAGCACGGCGGATCAGCTCATCATACATATCAACGCCGATAAAATTAATATCGGGATATTTGAAGCTCATTTGGCTGATAAACTGCCCTTTGCCCATTCCGAACTCCACATGGATCGGATGATCATTTCCGAACAGCTTGGACCACTCACCTTTATAACTCCGAGGGTCAAGAATGACTAGATCCGTCTGTTCTTCCAAACTTTCACGTATTCCTTTTCTTCCGCNNAAAAGTAAAGGGATTGGGGTAAAAAAGAAAAAGGAATTCTCTGGCTCAGCTCTTAAATGAGCTATCCAGGGGAATTCCTTCGTTGTGTATATTTGGAATTAAGGCTCATTCTTGTCCGGTAGATTAGGATCTACTTTGTGTTTGAGCTTGTGGCAAATGTCTTTTTTTCGAATGCGCTGCGAATTTTACGCTGTGCATCTGTCTTGATCTTAGGGTTGCCGTTAAATTCCACGCCTGTTAGTGCAAGGGCTTCATCTGGCGTTAAGTGGACTTCAATCGAATCTTTACCCTCAGCATATACCGTTTGAGAATTCATTGCTATCACCTCACGGTTATTATTATGGATCGGACAACACGAAATTATGAACTCCTGGCTGAATTTCTTTATGCCGCAGCAGCTTTTTACACTCTGAATATAACATACTATGTAAGCATTTTCAAGTTGAAAGCGCCTTACCTTCGGCCTATTTTTCATGCCAGTACCGGGAGTGAAATGTTACGCCGAGCTCTGTTTTTTGATACAATGGATTGGATTATAAGAAACGGCTGTGTGTTCTTTTATAAAGGATGCCATCCGTCTCAGAAAAATATAAGGATAAGGATACTTATCCATGTTTATATTTTCAGAAAGGAGTTCCTCGTGTCTAATCTTCAATACACTACTCCTCCGCAGGTTTGGGGAGATAAACGTTTTCATACCTGGAATTACGAAATGCGTGAACATTTGAACACCAAGGTATTCAAAGTTATGCTTGATGCAGGCTTTACCTGTCCCAACCGTGACGGCTCCATCGCTAAAGGTGGTTGTACTTTTTGCAGTGCCAGAGGTTCTGGTGATTTTGCGGGAAGTCGCCGAGATGATCTCGTCACCCAATTTAATAATATCCGTGACAAGCAGCATCTAAAATGGCCCAACGCTAAATACATCGGATATTTTCAGGCCTATACCAATACGTACGCTCCGGTCGAAGAGCTTAGAGAATATTTCGAAGTGATTTTACAGCAGCCAGGTGTCGTTGGACTATCTATTGCTACACGGCCTGACTGTTTGCCGGATGATGTTGTCGAATATTTGGCGGAGCTAAACGAGCGCACTTATCTGTGGGTAGAGATGGGTCTCCAGACTATACACGACTCCACCTCTGAGCTAATTAACCGTGCTCACGAAAGCCAGTGTTATGTAGATGCTGTTGAGAAGTTGCGGCGTCACGGCATTCGTGTCTGCACCCATATCATTCATGGTCTCCCACAGGAGACGCATGAAATGATGCTCGAAACAGTATCTGCTGTGGCTCGCATGGATGTGCAAGGAATTAAGATTCACCTCCTGCATCTCATGCGTAAAACACCCATGGTGAAGCAATACGAAGCTGGATTGCTACGATTCATGGAACAGGACGAGTATGTGAAGCTCATTGCCGATTCACTAGAAATTCTGCCCCCTGAAATGATTGTACATCGCTTGACTGGAGATGCTCCTCGGGATCTCTTAATCGGACCGATGTGGAGTCTCAAGAAATGGGAAGTGCTAAATGCCATTGACGATGAGCTAGTTGCTCGTGATACTTGGCAGGGTAAGTATTGGAGGAACAGCTAATGGGCTTTATGTCCGTTTTAAGCTTTGCTCATAAATTAATCTCTGAGCGGTTAACTTTAGGTGATCGTGCGATTGATGCCACTGTAGGTACTGGTGCTGATACGCTTTTTCTAGCCAAAGCAACCGGAGCTCGCGGTGAAGTCTACGGCTTTGACATTTNNCGCTCGCCACCGTCACCTTGCTGGAACGTAGTCACGCCGAAATGGCTGAAGCTGTTCCAGCGAACTGGCATGGCACCGTTGGAGCTGTAATGTTCAATCTAGGCTACTTGCCTTCAGGAGATGCCGACAAGAACATCATCACTCAGCCAGGCAGCTCCATTGCAGCCTTGGAAGCTTCTCTCCAGGTACTGCGTCCAGGTGGGATCATTACGGCAGTTCTTTATCCCGGCCATGCAGGCGGAGATAAAGAAGCCGCTGCCGTTGAATCTTGGGCAGCGGCTGTTTCCCAAAAGGTAGCACAAAGCATTGTTTATCGTCAGCTGCAGCGCACGGATTCACCTTATATGATTGCGCTCGAAAAGAAAAAGGAACCCCCTCTTAAACTGTAAGCATCACACTATTTTATATTTGGGAAGGAAGATGTAGCAATGACTCAACCATATCCTTTGAAATTCCAACCGGAGTTTAAAGAACGTGTCTGGGGAGGCCGCGCGCTGGAGAAATTCGGCTTAGATCTACCAGAAGGACATATTGGCGAAGGCTGGATGATTGCCGATCACGCGAATGGAACGTCTTCGGTGGTAAACGGAGAGTTAGCCGGTCAAGGCTTAGATCAAATTCGTGAGCAGTTCGGCCATGAATGGTTCGGAAGCAAAGGGATTTCAGAAACGGGTGGAAGATTTCCTCTGCTAATCAAATTGCTGGATTGCAACGACAATCTTTCCGTTCAAGTCCACCCTACAGATGATTATGAGGCATTGCCACAAGGTGAACTGGGCAAAACAGAGATGTGGTACGTGTTAGACGCTAAGCCAGGTGCCAAAATCANNATGGCCTTAAAGAAGGCGTAGACCGTGAAACATTGCGTGAAGCACTGGAAAAAGGCACCGTTATGGATAGCCTTCAAGAAGTATCTGTCTCTGCAGGAGACTCCTTCTATATTCCAGCCGGAACCGTTCATGCGTTATGCGCTGGTGTCGTTGTAGCAGAGATCCAGCAAAATTCCGATACTACATACCGCATTTATGACTATGACCGTCCTGGTCTGGACGGGAAACCACGTGAGCTTCATATTGAAGATTCACTTAATGTTACAGCATATGAAGGCGCCGGGGCTACTTCAATGAAGACAGATAACGCAGTCCCTGGAGAGTGGCTGCAACTTGCCGCTTCGCCATATTTTATCGTAGAAAAAGGAATCGTAAATGGTTCATGGGGCCTCACCACTACAGAAGACAGCTTCACTATTCTAGTGATCTGTGAAGGCAGCGGACATCTTACTTGGGATGGCGGCTCCCAGCCTTATGCTGCAGGAGAATGCTATCTGATTCCTTCCAGTCTAGGCCGTTACGCTATCGAAGGTCATTCTACTGTGCTTCGCTCTTATTTACCATAAGTCGAGAACCTTTAGGAGGTATGGACCATGAAGAAAAACAGTTTTACCCTAACGGATCCCATCGGTGTAAATATCCATGTCTATGAATGGTTACCTGAATCCGATGTGCCAATTAGAGGAATCGTACAAATTTCTCACGGTATGTGTGAAACAGCTATCCGTTATGCTCGTTTTGCAGAAGCATTAACAGGAGTGGGTTATGCAGTATATGTCAATGACCACCGCGGACACGGTAAAACCGCTGGTCAAGTCAATCTGCTGGGCGATGTTGGGGAGGACGGATTCTATTGGATGCGGCGTAATCTACTCCAGGTAGCAGCCAAAGCACTCTCCAAACATGAAGGAAAGCCCATCTTTCTATTCGCTCATAGTATGGGTTCCTTTCTGGCTCAAAAGCTGATGTGTGAAGATGGTAACGAAATCTATGCAGGATTTATCCTAAGCGGTACAAATGGCCCTCGTGGTATGCTGCGCCTTGGAGAATCTCTGGCTAGTGCACAGCTCAAGCTAAAGGGTGAACATCACCGTAGTGTACTGCTGAACAGCTTAGTATTCGGTAGTTACAACCGTGCTTTTTCTCCCGTAAGAACTGCATATGACTGGCCGAGCAGCGATGCTGCGGAAGTAGATAAGTACATCTCCGATCCATTCTGCGGAGCCATTTGTACAACACGCTTTTTCCGTGGTTTCTTCCACCTCCTAAGGGAGATCCATTCGGAGGAATCACTTAAGACTTTATGTACAAGTAAGCCCATTTATATATTTGGTGGGGATAAGGATCCTGTAGGAATGAGCGGCCAAGGCATTCCTCGTCTTGCGGAGCTGTACAAGAAACGAGAGATATCGGACGTAGAGTATCGGCTCTATCCAGGTGGCAGGCATGAAATGCTTAATGAGGTGAACCGGGATCAAGTTACGGCCGATGTGCTTAACTGGTTAGAACAGCATCTCCCTTCTGAGGTTACGACTACAATTTAAGAGGTTATTTGAGACAGAAGAACAGCGATCCTCCCGTTATATGGGGATCGCTGCTCTTCGTTTTGGGTTTTGCTCGCTTGCCTACGCTGGTCCCGACCATCCTCCGCGCTTTCGGACTCAAATGACCCTTGCACATGAAACAAAAAATAGACCGCCCCAAGGGAGCGATCTATACTGAACCGCCCTATTACAAAGGCAGCGTATAATACTGAGCGCGTTGGCTCTCGTTCTGCTGATACATTACGATTAGGAGCGTGCGACCTTCACGAACGGAAGATGGTTCAGCTACGGCTACAGCCGTGCTTGTGGTTTGGACAGACTCTTCTATACTACTCTCTGTACCTCCCTGTATTAATGACTCAGGAGAAGGTACAGCCCCGTCGACAGCATTGTCTGCCTCCTCTTCTTCTGAACCCCCATCTGCCCGTAGGCCGCTGATCGATTCCAGAACCGCATCCAGCGAGAATGGCAGCACTTCAAGCACCGTATACTTTTGCAGCTCTCTTTCATTAAGTCCGGCTTCTGCCAACTGCGCAGAGATTTGACCCGGATTAGCAGCGATATTCTTCAAGTAGCTCGACCAATCCGACTTATCCAGCACGAAATCCCACCAGATTTTGCGAGGCTTATACTTGTGTCCTAGGAAATAATCAAGCTTCATTAGCCCTGTAATTATATCCATAGACGGTGTCCCACGATCAATCAAGAAGGACTGCAAACGGATAAAGAGATCCTCCAGCTGATGCCCAATCTTTTGCCAGCCTCTCTCCTCCCAGTAGTCACCGAACTCCTGAAAGAAATCGAATGGTGAATCAAACACGTGACGGATCAAGTATTTGGCCGTATGGTCCATCCGGTGGCTGTTCCAGTATTTCTCCAGCACATCCTCAAGCCGCTTCAAACGGATAATATCCGAGAAGGTCATCATATGACTGCTAAGAATTTCGTAAGGGGCATGTNNGCAGCTCTTCTGGCTCCATAACGAATACATCATTAAAGGTTTTGCGGAAGGTGGTGTAATCCTCCATTGGAAGCCCCGCGATCAAATCCAGATGCTGATCGATATTGCGGCTTTCCTTAATCTTCANNTTCTTGAAATTCTGGCGGCGTTTAACGAGCTCGTTCGTCTCATCATTCGTAGACTGTACACCAATCTCAAATCTAAAGATGCCCGGAGGCGCATTGTTCGACAGGAAATCCAAAACTTCTGGCCGCATGATATCTGCTGTGATTTCAAACTGGAACACACAGCCTTGATGATTATCGATCAGGAATTGAAACATTTCCATCGCATAGTTGCGGTTGATATTGAAGGTGCGGTCCAAGAATTTAATGATTTTGGCACCATTTTCAATTAAGTAAAGTAAATCAGACTTCACTCGTTCAATATCATAGTAACGTACGCCTACCTCAATACTGGATAAACAAAACTGACAGTTAAACGGGCACCCACGGCTTGTCTCAAAATAAACAATACGTTTGCTCAAATCTGGGATATCCTCGGGAAAACGATGCGGTGTAGGCAGCGTATTTAGATCGCTTTTGGGACGAGGTGGGTTTACAATGATCTCCTCTCCCTTACGATAAGCGGCGCCATACACAAAGTGAAACTTACGGTCGTCTCTCAGCTCCTGCAGCAGATGATGGAACGTCTCTTCTCCATCCGCGTTGACGATGAAATCAATGCCAGCTTCTCTCTTCATCCAATGAAGTGGCTCATAAGAAACTTCCG
>DOJM01000394.1:9666-10212 GCA_003529225.1 Paenibacillus sp. | reverse complement strand
TGACGAGTGCCAATATCGTATGGGCGTCCAAGCGTATCCGTACTTCTGCCCCCTGATTCAAGCACTAGCAGCACTCCTGCTGCACAATCCCAAGGGCTTAATCCTACTGCCCAGTATCCATCTACCCGACCAGCTGCCACATAAGCCAAGTGTAGAGCAGCTGAACCTCCTGCGCGAATACCACGAATCTGCGGAAGAATGCTCTGCAGTCCTGCCATATTCACAGGTTGCGCAAATTCACGGTCCGGCGGAAAGCCCATTGCAATCAAGCTGTCTCCAAAAACGTCCTCCGTAGAAACTGCGGTAGGAACACCATGCATATAGGCTCCCTTACCTTTTTCAGCAACGAACATTTCATCACGAATCGGATCGTAAATTACACCCACCGTTAATTCTCCACGAATCACCAAAGCAATGGAGACACAGTAAAAAGGAAATCCGTGTACAAAATTAGTCGTACCATCTACGGGATCTACAATCCACAGATATTCATGCTCACGAGCTTCTTCCAATGCAGCGGTTGCTGCTGCTGCTCCCGGGGATACG
>DOJM01000394.1:9128-9596 GCA_003529225.1 Paenibacillus sp. | reverse complement strand
CCTTTATCTACTTCCGTGACCAGATCCTGTGCCGATGTCTTTGTATTAAGTTCCTTCACCAGGCCCTGTCTGCTCTTTATCCATTCTCCTGCTTTGGCAGCAGCATTAATTGCCACCGCCGTATGTCCCTTGCTCGTTACTACATAGGGTTCACGTTCTTTCTTACCCTCTGGTTTTAAAGGACTCATATCTTCACTCCGCTTCCTTGAACATAATCGCCATTGGCATGAAATTTAAAGCAATCCTATTCACAATACCGTTCAATACGCCAAAACGTTCTCAAAGTTCCGTCATAAGGGGCATACCCACTTCTATGATCCCTTGAATACTAATCGTAATAAAGTTTCATTCAACGTACCCTATTTCAAGTTACATATCAAGTCATGATAGGGCCCGTATTCGGGACCTATCGCCTTGTTTTCATTGTTTAAGGTTCGATATTCACACTTGCCCCATTTAGTACAGAAA
>DOJM01000394.1:2925-9088 GCA_003529225.1 Paenibacillus sp. | reverse complement strand
CATGAATCTTAGGCGGGAGAAGCTCTCCCAGTGGAGCATCCTTCTGTGCAAACTCGCTCCGCCATGTCTGCTGAATGTCAGGCCACAGCTCCCAAGGGAGCTCACCTTCATTATTCACCCATTGATGGTGAATATCCAGCACCATCGGCAGACCTACGTTCTGGCAGACTGCCAGTGTCNNCATCGTTCTCCAGCGTAATACGTGCCTGCAGCGCTGCTGGCAGCTCGCGGAAATGCTTCTCGAACCGCTTGGCTGCCGCCGGCTTGTCCCCATAGGCTCCGCCGATATGAATATTGTTCTTCGCCATGGCAGGTAGTCCCATGGCATTCAACATGTCCGTATGGTGCTGCAAATCCCGGATGGAACTTACTAGCACCTCAGGGCGGGGTGTACTAAGCACTGTAAAGTGATCTGGATGAAAAGACACCCGCATCCCATGCTTTTTCACATATTGCCCCACTTCCGCAAATTCCTCAGCGAGCGCAGCAAACGGATTCCAATCCTTTAAATCAGGATGCGTCGCCAGAGGAATCAACTTCGAAGTGAGACGGTACACGAAGATGTCCGAACCCACATTATGCTTCATTAGTCGCAGCGTATTGTGCAGATTCATCCGAGCGAGGTTCTCCAAACGCCGAAGTGCCGCTTCACGGTCATCCAGCTTCTTGAAGGAGGCCATCGTCATAGTCTTGGATGGTGAGCAGTCTTTGATAACGGTGGACATCGCTACATATCCAAAACGGACAATCATCCCTGCGCTCCAAAAAACATTTCATCTGCTAGTAGTGTCTGCACTCTGGACTCTTCTTCATTCAATTTACGCACGAGTTCCATTTCAACCGCTGTAACCTCATGCCCCTGAAAATTAATCTCTGCGATCGAGGCTGAGATTTTGACGATCGCTACAGCTACATTCTCAGGTGTGTAGGCAATCACCTTCTGACCCGTTGGATACACGCGAAAGCCCTGCTTCACCATTTTGGTACGCCCATACTCCAGCAGCTCGTACAGCTCTTGTTCATTCTTGAACTTACAGACGGAATTGAATTCAGTTTGAAAACCCATATTTCTTCGCCCCTTTCCAGTCGGGATGAACCCGCTAGTAGCTTCAATTACTCGTTGTCATACTTAAGACCTTGTTTGAAATTATAGCGCTCTAAGGCTAACTCAATCATTCGGTCTAACAGAGCTCTATAGGATACACCTGTCTCACGCCACAATAGCGGATACATGCTGTAAGGAGTGAAGCCAGGCATCGTATTCACTTCGTTAATTAGAATTTTACCATCCGATCTCCGCAGGAAGAAGTCCGCCCGGGTAATCCCGCTACCCTCTATCGCTCTAAAAGCGGTTATCGCGGACTCCCGCAGACGATCAGCAACTTCAGAATCTACTGGCGCAGGAATCATCATTTGCGATTTGCCGTCCGTATATTTAGCTGCGTAGTCATAATATTCTCCAGAAGAAACGATTTCACCCGGAACAGAGGCCTCTGGCTCATCATTTCCGAGCACACCGACCTCTACCTCACGAGCATCCACGAATTCCTCAATAATGACTTTGGTGTCATAACGGAAGGCGAAATCTATAGCTTTTACAAGACTTTCCTTATCAGAAGCCTTAGAAATACCTACGCTTGAGCCCAGATTAGCAGGCTTCACGAATACTGGATACCCCAGTTTATCCTCTACACCCATAATCAACTCATGACTCTTTCTTTTCCAAGCGCTGATGTTAAAATAACAATATTCACATTGATCCAGACCTGCATCGGCGAATAGCTTCTTCATAACAACCTTATCCATACCTGCCGAAGAGGCAAGAACTCCAGCACCAATATAAGGGATATTAGCCATTTCAAATAACCCTTGAATCGTTCCGTCCTCACCATAGGTGCCGTGCAGTAGCGGGAACATGACGTCCACAGCTTTTTCCGCACCGGATAGTGCACTAAATACTACATTCAAGGCTGTGCCCATATCTTCCGTTGCATCTGCAAGGTTGAGCTGCTCTACCTCACTATAAGGCGCCGATAATGTCTCTCCGACTTTCCACAAGCCCTGTTTTGAAATGTAAAAAGGGATGATCTCATATTTATCGTAATCAAATGAGTTCATCACGGCAAAGGCCGTCTGTAGCGATACCTCATGTTCTCCGGATTTGCCCCCGTACACTAGCCCTACGGTCAGTTTTGTGTTCCCCATACCTCTTTAACCTCTTTCTGTCTTATAAATAGTCGTTAATATGAAAAAAACGGTATTTCGTTTGATCCGTCCATGCGTAGGAATCACGATAGTCCCAGAAGCGATGACGGCTGCTAACTGTACGTGCACTCACAAGCGGCATGCCACCAGCATCGAAGGCTGTGACGATCGTGCTGTGCTGATATTGCCCGTTACCATCCCAGTCATATTGAATGATATCGCCCAGCATCAATTGCTCCGGCCGCTCCATAACTTCCGCACGCAAGCCATTGCTCCGGTCTACGCTCAAATAGCGCTGCAGACTGTCTGATACAGCCCAGCTATAACTCCACCATTCCTGTTTTCCTTGGTAGCCTTTGTACCACCAACCCGTTTCTCTTTTACCAGTATAGTTGATCGGCGCTCCCCCTGCAAAGAGGCATTGGGAGACATAATTCGTACAATCTACCTCAAATGTTTCGAACTCCGGATTACCGTCTTTCCACCAACGGTCGGCATAAGCCACCGCTACTTCACGGTTGTAGCGAATCTCTCTTGATCCAGCAATCTCCCCAAGAATATTCCAGTTTAGAAGGGGCTGTGACGGCAGCGGAGCAGGCAATGCTTCCCCCCATTTGGACAACCTGCCTGATAACTCCGCCTCAGCTCTATGAACTGTATTCCTTTCGGGAATGGTTCGTTCTATAGCAGTGATTTCCCAGCCCCCTCCGTCCCGCACAAAGGTCAACCGCTCCAGCTCAACCCTATCCTCGCGGTGGTTAACGCCTCCTTTTTCATAATAAAGTGCACTATGCAGCGTAACCTCTGCTACCACCTCAGTCGGAGTCTGCCGGACGGTCCGTAAAGTTTTTACACCTGTTTCCCCACGCAGCGGAGTGATCCCACGAGCGTTATACCATTCAGTGATACGGTGTGAACGTTCCCCTTGCTCCACCAGATAACGTGGATCTTTGACGGATACGGAAACTTTTTGCGATGAGGACTTAGGCTCCACCCTAGCCTTATTCACTTGATCTACATATACATATAGACTCTGCTTCCACTGTTGTTCCATTATACTCGCACCCCTTCATTCCCTTTTAACTACTGCTCTANNCAATAGATGAAACAAGGAGGCGCACATATGCCAAGCAAGGATCATTTCTCGTTGGCCCGCACCCTGGAATCAGGTGGCAAATCTTATCGCTATTATGATCTTAACTCCCTTGAGGAACAGGGATTGGGCTCTATCTCTTCCCTTCCTTTCTCGATCAAAGTATTACTTGAGGCGGCTGTTCGTCAATTTGACGGACGGGCGATTACAGAAGAACATGTGAAACAATTGGCTGATTGGTCAGGCGACATTGATCGCAATAAAGAAATTCCGTTTATCCCTGCTCGTATCGTACTTCAGGACTTTACCGGTGTTCCGGTAGTCGTAGATCTGGCAGCTATGCGTGATACGGTAAAGAAAGCCGGAGGAGATCCTAAACAGATCAACCCGCTCGTTCCCGTTGACCTTGTAATTGACCACTCTGTTATGGTTGATGCTTTCGGTACGGCAGACGCTTTGGAATATAATATGAACGTGGAGTTTGAGCGCAACGAGGAACGTTACCGTTTTCTTCGCTGGGCACAGACCGCTTTCAATAACTTCCGTGCGGTTCCTCCAGCTACCGGTATCGTGCATCAGGTGAATTTGGAGTATTTGGCTTCCGTAGCCACAACTAAAACTATCGATGGTGAAACTGTCGTTTATCCAGATTCCCTTGTTGGAACGGACTCCCACACTACGATGATCAATGGACTTGGAGTTGTAGGCTGGGGTGTAGGCGGTATTGAAGCTGAAGCAGGTATGCTCGGACAACCGCTCTATTTTGTTACACCAGATGTAGTGGGCTTCAAGCTTACAGGCAGCCTTATCGAAGGGGCTACAGCAACAGACTTGGCATTGACAGTTACTGAAATGTTGCGTAAAAAAGGCGTAGTCGGCAAATTCGTCGAATTCTACGGTCCTGGTCTTGCTAACATCAGTCTTGCTGACCGGGCAACGGTTGCTAACATGGCGCCAGAATACGGAGCAACGATCGGTTTCTTCCCTGTAGATGAAGAGACACTTGCTTATCTCCGCAGCACGGGTCGTCCAGATGATCTGGTAGAGCTCGTTGAATCTTATTACAAAGCACAAGGCATGTTCCGCACTTCGAATACGCCAGATCCTGAGTTCAGCGATGTAATTGAACTTGACCTAGCTTCTGTCGTTCCAAGCTTGGCTGGACCAAAACGTCCGCAAGACCGGATCGAACTTACGCATATGAAAGAAAATTTCGAAGGTATTATCCGTACACCTGTAGACAAAGGAGGTTACGGTCTCAGCGATGAGAAAATCGCCCAAGTTGTAGAAATAGAACATAAAGNNCCTAGCGTTATGCTTGGTGCAGGTCTTTTGGCGAAAAAAGCTGTGGAACGTGGTCTGACCAAACCAGCATACGTTAAGAGCAGCTTGACTCCAGGATCATTGGTAGTTACTGAATATTTGGAAAAAGCAGACCTGCTGAAGCCACTTGAAGCACTGGGCTTCTACTTGGCTGGCTATGGCTGTGCTACCTGTATCGGTAACTCCGGTCCTTTGCCAGAAGAAGTAAGTCAAGCTATTACTGACAACGATATGACTGTTGCCGCAGTAATCTCCGGTAACCGTAACTTTGAAGGCCGCGTACATGCTCAGGTCAAAGCCAACTACTTGGCTTCACCGCCGCTCGTAGTTGCTTATGCACTGGCTGGCACTGTAAATATCGATTTGNNCAACTACTGCTGAAATTCGTGAAGCAATCGGTCTCTCCCTTAGTCCGGAGATGTTCCGTCGTAAATACGAGAATGTATTCACTGCTAATGAACGTTGGAATTCTATCCCTGTTCCACAAGGCGAGCTGTATGAGTGGGATGACAACTCCACGTATATCCAGAATCCGCCATTCTTCGAACATCTAGCAGACGGTCTGGGAGACATCAAGGATATCAAGGATGCACGCGTTCTGGCGTTGCTTGCTGATTCCGTAACGACCGACCATATCTCACCTGCGGGTAATATCTCTACCTCTGGTCCTGCCGGCGAATATTTACGCGATCATGGTGTAGAACGTGCAGACTTCAACTCCTACGGCTCACGCCGCGGAAATCATGAAGTCATGATGCGTGGTACATTCGCTAATATTCGGATTCGTAATGCAGTAGCTCCAGGTACAGAAGGCGGAGTTACAACCTTCCTGCCAAGCGATGAAGTCATGTCCATCTATGACGCTTCCATGCTGTATCAGGACGCTGGACAGAATCTCATCGTAATCGCCGGTAAAGAATACGGCACAGGAAGCTCACGTGACTGGGCTGCCAAGGGCACGCTTCTGTTGGGTGTAAAAGCTGTTATCGCTGAGAGCTTTGAGCGGATTCACCGCAGCAATCTGGTTGGTATGGGTGTGCTTCCACTGCAATTCCAGGAAGGCCACGGCTGGAGCAGCTTGGGACTGACCGGACGTGAGACTTTCAACATTACCGGCCTCGATAACGAGGTGACACCAAGCCAAGATCTAACTGTTACCGCTACCCGTGAAGACGGTACTCAATTCGATTTCCCTGTTACTGCACGACTCGACAGCACGGTTGATATTGATTACTATCGCAATGGTGGTATTCTACAAACTGTACTTCGTCAAATGCTGGCGGATGCCACAGATTCTTCGGCTGTATCGGTAGAATAGGTTTAACGTAAGACGCACAAGGGAGTGCCCTTTGGCCATTAAGGCTAGAGGCACTCCCTTGTCTTATTATATTTGGATATTAAACGGCCAGCCTCCGATCATCCGGAGGCTGGCCGTTTTTCTCATGTTGGGCTATGGAATCATCATGCCCATTTCACTTGCTGCTTCCTTCAAGATGGCGGCATACTCTACTAACGTATCCCTAGACAGGCGGCTGACCGGCC
>DOJM01000394.1:310-2870 GCA_003529225.1 Paenibacillus sp. | reverse complement strand
AGCAGCTCTCTCAACACCTCAGGCGGTGCGTACGCTGCTAACACCTTACTCGACGCCCCTACGGATAATGGCAGCCTCGCACCGATCTGTGCGACTCTACGAATCGCCTGCTGGCTCTGTACCGCCTGAATACGTACGCGTTCAATACCATCCCGTAAGTAAAGACTGACCGTCTCTCCGAGTCGATCTCTCAGCCGTTCCATAGATGGCAGCAATACCGCTGCCGACTCGTCAAAAGCAGGCAGATGCGTGGACAACTCCCAGATTCGTATACCCAGCCTGTATTTTTCTGTCGCCGGATTGCGAATAAGAAAGCCCTTTTCCTCGAGTGTTGCCAGCAATCTGTGGACTGTACTCTTATGTAAGTCAATCTTTGATGCGATCTCCGTCAACCCTAAATCACTGTCCTGCGTAAAACAAAGTAATATGTCGAGCGCACGTTCTACCGCGCGTACCGTTAGCTTTCGGTCCTCCACAGTAATCCCCCCTCGTGTTTCATCAAATGAAACGCGGTTACATTATAATTAACTCTATCTTAGTGCAAAACTCTACGGAAAGTCNNCGCACTTTACAGTTACATTACAAAACGGTCTAATTCATTGACTTTGTAAGTGCTTCAACTTACGATAAACATATTAAATATACTAATGCTTTAGTATCATTTTCGACAAATTATCCTAGGCACTAGTACTCACATCATACTTAGGAGGGGACCTTATGGATCTGACAACCAGCCGAGCCGGCACGTCAGTCTCCCGTCGTCCTAAACTACCTAATCAGGGCAGTTCATCACGACTATCGCTGCGGATGATCCGTGTTAAGCATATTATCGTTGCATTGCTATTATCTATATTTTTCTTTTTAGCATTTTGTTTTGTCTCGCTTCATGGCTACATCGCTTGGGTGCTATCCAATCCAACCGTCGCGCCACTGTACTCCAATCCTATGATTGCCAAAGGCCTCGCCTACGAGGATGTAACCTTCCCAGCTAAGGATGGCAGTCGCATGATGAACGGCTGGTATATTCCAGCCAAGGATGCCACTAAGACTATCGTATTCAGTCATGGCTATGGTGCCAACCGCGAAGAGTCTTGGGTACCTATGTACGATCTCGCTCACTATGCACACAGTCTGAATTTCAATGTCGTAATGTTTGATTACGGATTTGCTGCCCAAGGTAATAAGGATATTGCAACCGGCGGTAAAAAAGAATCCCAGCAACTTCTAGGCGCCATTGATTTCGCAAAGGAACGCGGAGCTAAAGAGCTCGTTGTTTGGGGCTTCTCCATGGGTGCTGGCACAGCACTGCAAGCAGGATTAGTATCTGAGGACATCGACGCGATGATTCTGGACAGCACCTTTTTGTTAGAACCAGACACGCTATATCATAATATTAAGCAGAATATCGATCTGCCGCGCCAGCCTTCCCTGGCGATCATGGAAATGCTGTTCCCGGTACTGAACGGTACGGGACTAGATCAAATTCCTTATGCAAAGGTTAAATCCAAAGACTATCCTTTCCCTATCCTATTCATGCATNNATGGAACCAAAGACGATAAAGCTCCTTATCCTATTGCTGAAGAACTAGCAGCAAATCAGAACAATGTGTTCTCAGATTCCTGGATCATCGAGGGTAGTCATCATGAGCTGTTGTTCCGCGAGCATCCCCGTGAGTATTTGCGGCGGGTCTCCGCTTTCTTAGGGAATGTTCATCTGGCCAAGAATAATAATGGCGATCAGCCAGCGATGGCAAGTAATTAACTAAGCGTTAATAACCATACAAACAGCCTCTTCCAGGGACAGAAAGAAATGTATCCTAGGAAGAGGCTGTTTTGGTCCCCAGGAAAGAAAGAAACCAAAGAGGCACTCTAAGTTTATGTTCTTCATAACCTTCCAAGACCGTTCATATAATGGACTGATAAAGACATATCACGGGAGGTTTTCTAGGCATGCTATATGTATACGGGCCGATGCTGCCAGTACGTATTCTAGAAGAAATCGTTTTTTGGAAAACACAAGAGAAGGAGCATACCGAAGTCATCAAAGCGATCGTACCTAAATTAGAGGAGCCTTATGTGAAACTCCTCGATGAATGGGCCGTTGTTTTTGGTGCAACTGAGCAGGCGGCACAGCAGCTATTGAATGCTGCCCTTTCCGCTTCTCCTCCGCCACAGGCAGAACTCACTGCGGAAACGGAGAAACTGCTACATATCTCCTGCAATCAATCCCAAGAGTTCGTCCGGCAGCTCTTTGCCATCATGGAGAGTAGCGCAGCGGTCAAAGCCGTCCCCCTTGCAACTACTGTGATTCTGCATATTATTCGCGAATCAGAATACTTCCTAGCCGTACTGCAGACACTCAGCTCGCCCGGAAAGCTTTCACAAGTCATGCGCGATTACACTGAGGATTATGTCGTAAACATCGATACAGACGATACCATGCGGAATGATGGATTCTCTACTTTTACAGATACTGTTCCTGAAATCCGCGATAAAAAAGACGCGGTACCCATTGGCGGCCATACGCTACCTCCCTTGCCTTACGCCTATAATGCACTAA
>DOJM01000394.1:0-163 GCA_003529225.1 Paenibacillus sp. | reverse complement strand
AGGCCACTATCTTCACACGATCTTTTGGAACGTAATGTCTCCGCAAGGCGGGGGCCGCCCAACAGGTGCGTTACTAGAAGCTATAGAACAAAGCTTCGGAAGCTATGACAGCTTCAAGAAACAGTTCACCGAAGCTGCGAATAAAGTAGAAGGTGGCGGATGG
>DOJM01000064.1 GCA_003529225.1 Paenibacillus sp. | reverse complement strand
GACAAGCCGTCTTTTTTTAATTTCCCCTATCATGGAAATCACACTTAGCCCGACTAAGGTTCCCAGCGCGAAAACTGTACTTAGCGTGCCCATCGTCGCCGCATCGCGGTGGAGCACTTCGCGTACAAAAGGGACCATCATCGTCCAGACGGCAATTGAGCTTAAATTACTGATGGAGGCCATGATCATAATCGTAAGCATTGCAGGAAATTGTTTATAGAAGGTAAAGCCCTCGGCTATCTCGCGAACGTAAACGGTGATGGAGAAACGACCTGGGGCTGGAGAAGGTTTCGGTAGCTTTTGTAAGCACAGCAAGGTAGTGATGGCGGCTGCGTAACATATCATGTTGATGCCAAGGGCGGGCAGCGCTCCACTAGCAGCGGTCAACGCACCTGCTAAGGCAGGCCCCAGCAGGGCTGCTGCGCTTTTGCTGCCATCAATGATAGCAAAAGCCCGCACCAGCTTCCGGCTGTCGGCAACGCCAGGAATAACAGCCATCGCTGTTGGCATGAATAATGCGGCGCAAGATCCGCTGAGACCCGCGGCGACAAACAGATGCCACAGCTGCAATTGGCCAGCCAGGCCCATACCGAGTGGCAGTGCTATAGCCAGCAAGCGAATGGCTGCCAAGCAGGCCATAAAACGGACCCGGTGCAGCCGATCGGACAACGGTGAACCGAGCAAGCGCAACAGCAGCTCAGGTATGCCAGAGCTGAGCGCGAGTGCTCCCATCGCTAGCTTAGAACCGGTTAGCTCATAGACGAGCCATTCCATAGCCAGCAAGCCAAAGGCATCCCCAAAAGCGCTTAAAGTAATGGTCGAGAGTAGACCATAATAGCTGCGTTTTATCATTGCTTGGTAGCTCCTTTCTTAACTCTCCAGATATGTTCCAATCTGTTGGGGCANNAAGCTTCTAATCGCAGGCTGTACGATGTGTTTCTAACATTGGTATGGACAATGACCAGCCCAGCTGCACGCAGCGCGATAAGATGGTAGTGGATTGTGCTTTTTGAAAGTCCTACCTCACGTACGATTTCTGTGAAATTGAGCTGCTTGCCTGTGAGCAAACGAAGGATATACAGCCGGGTCTCATCTGACAACGCACGGGTAAGGCGGAGTAATGCAGGCGCAGGCCGCCCAGCTTCCGGAGGGAGAACATCACAAGAGTAGCTGGTGAATACGAATTCATCATACATAGCGGTCGTAACCAGTGGACGAGCATGATATTGCGGAATGATAATGACTTGCTTCAGATGTTCGGTTGGATAAAGGCGCATTCCAGCAGTAGCTGCTTCAAAGACCTCCATATCATTGTTCCCGTTTAGCATCGCGCGTCTTGATTCGGCTTCCTGCTCAAGTCCTTTAATGATATTAGGATCGATTCCACTGAAGTATCCCGCGTTCCATTCGCGGAGGATGTCAGCGGCAGTGTCCCTGAGCTCCGCAAGATTGGAAGGGACCGATTGGCCGAAACGTCCGGATATTTCATACAGTTCGCCCGAAGATAAACCATCGAACCACTCCAAAAACCCTTCTACCGAACGCTCTCCCGGACAGCACCAAATATAGGGAGCCAAACTGAAATCATCAAGTTTCTTAACGACCTCCTGCATTTTACGAAGCAGCATTGGCGCGAATCTGGCTTGAACATCGCGTACCCAGAGCTTACCGGAATCCATGGCAGTATGGTTCTGCTTACTTAGAAAAGCAGTCATACTATAAACACATTCATACATGGGTGCAAAATCGACCTCTACTTTATAATCCAAGAGCTACTCCATTCTTTCAGTGAAATACTGAACTTGTTATTTGTTCTATAAACATAGAACTAATTATTGGTTTTATTGTAAACGAACTTTTTGTTCTTTTCAATAGCCATTTCTCCGAAAAATCCGAACTCAAAATATTGTTTAAATATAATCAATTGATTATATAAGTGTGCGGTTATATAATGAATTTGAAAATTAGATGAAGAAGGTGTAATTCGACTTGAAGGACACAAACGATTTGACTCAGGGTCCTATTATGCCTACCTTAATGAAATTAACGCTTCCCATTATTGCGACGAATTTCATCTCTACTACTTATGGTCTAGTTGATATGATTTGGGTTGGAAGATTAGGAAGTGGTCCGGTTGCCGCGATTGGTACAGCAAGCTTTTTCGTTAATCTAGCGATTGCTTTATCGACTATGGTTACGATCGGCACAGGGATTAAGGTGGCGCATTGTATGGGATCTGGCCAGTTAGAGAAGGCTAAATCTTATATAAAGAACGGATTTATGATGTCTATTTTATTAGGACTTCTCTATATGAGTTTAGTGCTATTAACCAAGAATCAGTTGATTGGTTTTTTTGACCTTGGAAGTGATGAAGTAGAGCGGATGTCTAGACAATTTCTAGTGATTTCGGTATTTGGATCGGTATTTTCCATCGTGAATACGTTATTCGCAACTCTCTTAAACGCTATGGGAAATAGTAAACAGCCGTTTCAGATCNNTCCATTTTTGATTTTTGGCTGGGGCAGTTTTGAAGGATGGGGAGTAGCGGGGGCAGCTATTGCAACATTAACGGCGAACATTTTGGTTACGGCTCTTTTTATCTTGAAGACAAGAAAGTCAGAACTCATTTCAAACACATCCGCGTGGGACAGCCGTCAAATGAAAGAAGTCATCCGCATGGGGCTACCAATAACGATCCAACGGGTCACCTTTACGATCATATCGATCATCATTGCCAAGATCATTGTACGATTTGGAGCGGATGCTATTGCGGTTCAAAAAGTAGGAATCC
>DOJM01000063.1:7357-7495 GCA_003529225.1 Paenibacillus sp. | reverse complement strand
TTCTGCTACTGCCAAGGAATTGGCATGTGTATTAACTCTGCTTTCCCGTTCACCATTCTTAATCAAGTTGATAAACTCCTCAACCTCATAATACATGGACTCGAACACCTGAGGCTGCGTTAGCTCCTCGACAGTTCC
>DOJM01000063.1:5083-7203 GCA_003529225.1 Paenibacillus sp. | reverse complement strand
ATAACAAGACTTCCTTCACCATCCACTCCAGAAGAGAGCATTAGACCCACGGCCTGTACAGAATTCGGTTTCCCGAACAACACTACCATAGGATACAGACAGTAGACACCAAGATCCATCAATGAGCCGTTAGAGTAGGCTGGGTTAAAAGCGTTTAACACCGTTCCCTGCCGATAAGCATCGTATCTCGATGAGTATTGACAATAGCTCGCGAAATAACGGCGAACTTGGCCGATTTTATACAAATTGTCTCTGATCACTCCGAAATTCGGCATGAATGTCGATTTCATTGCTTCTACCAACAACACATCTNNTAATCGCCTGTTCAGCATGCATGGAGTTCGGGCTTGCAATATAAATAGCATCGACATCTTTACTGGAAACCATATCTTCCAAATTCGTATAAATTGTAGCTCCAGCATATTTTGCAGCAAATGCCTGACCTTTCTCCATTGTGCGGGAGTACACGGCTGTCAGGATAAACTCCTCATTCTCCAAGCCGGCTTGCACGAAGCGGTCTGTAATAAAGTTTGTTCCAATGACCCCGAAACGAATTGTCATGATAATCCCGTCCTTTTTAGTTCTTACTAAAACTCTATATGCTATTTTCTCACTCTCTGGGTAGTCATGTCTACTTTTCAGGACAAATTTCCGACAAATTCCGATAGATCCACCTTGTGAAAAAAATCACCACTCCTTCATCTTTTGTCGATATCAAACTATTCATAGTAAACAGCGACATTATTTGTCGAAGGGTGCAGTAAAATGTCCCCACAAAGTGGGGCTTTGCTTCGATGCATAATCAGGTACTTTGCGGGGGCCCCAAATATATGCATTCTGAAACGTTAAAAAAAGGCTCCTATTCTTAACTTAAGAACAGGAGCCTGCTGAGCCGTATGGAGTTTCAACTTATTTATAAAAAGCCTGCAATTGACGCACAATTTCATCCTTGTCATGATCCACTACGGTTTGGTGTTGTGGCATCTCGAACAACGCTTTAATTTGTGCTGGGAATTCCTGCTTAATGTCGATCAGAGTAATCGCCTCATCAAACTTAGCTGGATGTGCGGTCGCAAAGGTAATCCCAATCTCATCCGAGCCATTAAAAGCTTCGTAAGCTGCGATTCCACATGCAGTATGCGGATCAAGCAGGTAACTATATTCTTTTTGATACTTAGCAATTGTATTCAAGCATTGGTCATTCTTCACGCCAAGTGCTGCAAAATCTTTCTGCACCTGCTGAAGCGCCTCGCCTTCAACCGTAATCTTGCCCTCGGTTTGCAGCTTGGACATATACGCAGATAGTTTCTCGGAATCCTCGCCTACCAAATAATATAGATACCGCTCAAAATTGCTCGCCACTTGGATATCCATCGAAGGACTGTATGTGCTTGTGAAGCTGCCCGGTTTGTATTCACCAGTGTTCACGAAACGCTCCAAGATGTTATTTTCATTCGTAGCAATAATCAGTTTGTTAATTGGTAATCCCATTTGCTTCGCCAAATATCCGGAGAAAATATTACCGAAGTTGCCGGAAGGTACGCTGATGTTAATCTTCTTCTCGNNCATAGAAATAATAGACAGTCTGCGCCAGAATACGTACAAAGTTAATGGAGTTGATTGCACGCAGATGATAGCGACTCTTAAAGTCGAGATCCGCGAACAGATCCTTGATCACCTTTTGGCAGTCATCAAAGTTACCATGAACAGACAGGTTCAGTACATTGCTGTCATCAACCGTAGTCATCTGCAGCTCCTGCACTTTACTAACCTTACCATGAGGATGNNCCAGATCTTGATTCCTTCTTTACTGCGAACGCCCTGAATCGCAGCCGCCCCAGTATCCCCCGAGGTTGCTCCGAGGATGTGGATGATCTTGTTCTGCTTTTTGGAAATATAAGAGTACAGCTCACCCATAAACTGCAACGCTACATCTTTGAAGGCAAAAGTAGGGCCATGGAACAATTCCAATACATATAAAGAATCATTCAATTGTTGAATAGGCGTTACTTCCGGCGTGCGGAAATTGCCATAACTAGTGTTGACCATGTCCTGCAAATCTTCTAAAGGAATCTCATCATTAGTGTAATAGGCGAAAATCTTCAGGAACAATTCCTGGT
>DOJM01000063.1:0-5046 GCA_003529225.1 Paenibacillus sp. | reverse complement strand
AGCTGCTGAAACGACAGGAATCTCCGAAGGGACCATCAATCCGCCGTCATCAGCAAGTCCCATCAACACCGTATCGATAAAGCCCTTAGGTTCCACATTGCCTCTTGTGCTTATATACTTCATGCTCATCCTCCTGAACCCCTCTATATATAATATATATAAATATAAGTTTCACTTTATAGTTGCTTGTTTTCCCTATATACTACCACGTTTACGCGCTAAAGTCCGTTAATTCTTTGTCTTATTTTGTAGCTCTTTCCAGACGGTTTTATTGCTGTACTGCCGTTCTGTGCTGACATCCTTGCCGAACCATTCCGGCGCCTTGAAGCTTTCCGCTTCCTCCAAAGATTCAAATTCAACCTCCAGAACGGACAGTTTCAGCTGAGAATAGACGTCGATCTCAACCGTTGTGTCATTCCACACCGCCGTAATCCGTTCTTTGACCAAGGCTACCGCATTAACCGCCTCAATCATCTGATTATATAAACCCTCCGAGATAAAATATTCGATCTCTTCGCGTTTGATCCCTTTGCCATCTTTAAACGTGTGTGTATACGTTACCTCACCTGAGTCGAGATCCGTAATTTTACGCACACGCAGCTCTTGTCCGCCGTCTATTGCCAGATACGTCTGATCGATATTATGCCGGGTGACAATCTTCAGTTCGCCTTCTTGAATAAGCCGCTCCGGAAATTCCGGCAGCAGAAACTTGCGTTCGATCTCCAAAGCCATGATGTTTCGCTCCTCAATGTGCATTTATTTTATATTAATAATCATCATAGGGGTGAGACAAACCCAAGTCAATGTAGATTATGGGGAAATAGGTCATGCTCTTATCGAATTACCTCAATAAAAGAAACAGCGGCAGTCATGGACGTGGAGACAAAGCCCTAGACTGTCGCTGTTTAGTTTAACGAAAAGCGGTTACTTTGCGTTGTCTAAAGATTTCCTAACAAAGCGGACAACTTTTTTTNNCAAGCCAAATCATTTCCTTCGCAAAGCGAGCCGGCGGTACACTATGTTGATCCATGTTAGCATTAATCCACCATGTGCTTTCCATATACCACAACAACTGTAATGAATGTGTTAAATAGCCCTCTACCACGTTACGTTCCTCACTGTATCCTTCCATAAACGCCGAAGCCAGGGAGACATCTAAATTATCATCTAAGGCACATGACATCACAGCACGAGCTACATCAAGCTGCGGATAGTCATATTTTAGTCGATCAAAATCTAGAATTGCAGTTAATCCGTTATCATTAAATAAAAGATTATCTACCCAAAGGTCACGATGTGCCCATCCTGTTTGGAGTAACTCGAGTAGTTCAATATTCATTTCTTCTGTAGCTTTAAATTGAGTTTCTATATCAGCAAGCAGCTGAGGTTTACCAAGTCCCTTAGTCTTTTCCCAAACGGAGTTCCAATGTGCTAAACGCTCCTCACGACTTGGAGGAATAAATTGCGGGCTATTTTTACTGCCAAGTGTCCCGTCATTTAGCAATCGATGCATTTTTCCTGTTGCTCGACCTAAATCGTATATTTGATGGACATTGGTTTTACCCGGTGAAATTAGTTTTCCCTGACAATATTCCATCACCAGGAAGCGTTCTCCATAATCAGATTCAATCAAAATACCTTCATTCTGTGATAACACTTTGGGGCACGCTAGACCTTGGTCATACAATCTAATCTGTTGAGAGAGTGCTAACAATATCTCCTCTGGGTTATATAATTTATATCTTTCTTTGTTGTATTGTTTAAGTAACAATTCCCCTGCATCCGTCGTAACTTTCCACTTTAAGTTTAACCAGCCTCGTTTTATTGAAGTAGTTTCAATTACATTCAAACCAAACAAACGATGAAATGTCTTAATTAGGTCATCCAAGATCATTTCCTCTGTTAATATTGTCTCCATTTGGTCAACTCCTATATTTATAGTGTCTAAGTTTTTATTCCTTATGGAGACCTGTATAACCTCTTGGATAAATCTAAGTTTTTGCGTAAAACTGCCTTAAATCATCAATCTGTTATTAATTNNGTTTACTCTTTCATACCTTCTTAAGGTTCCCTCAAACATAAAGTTCAGCTTTTGTAAGACTTTTACTGAATTCACGTTTTCAGGTTCTACTTTTCCTTCGATTCGATTCAGCTTCAAAGTTGAGAATGCGTAATCTAACAAAGCACTTATAGCTTCTGAAGCATATCCTCTTCCCCAAAATGCTCTAGCAATGTCATATCCAATCTCCGCTTTCTCATTTTCAAAGTCTAAGGAATTAAAACCACAAGAACCTATGATTTCATTGGATTCCATTTCAATGATAGAGAAACGAATAGCTTTGTTCTCAAGAGAAAATTCATCAAGAAATTTTATCATATCTTTTGCCTGACTTTCATCAGTAAAACAATCAATATTCATGAATTCGGTAACCTCTGGATCAGACCAAACTTTAAACAAACTTGGCGAATCCGATACCTTCATTTTTCTTAAATGTAATCGTTCTGTGTGTAACTCTGTAGTTAACATTATTTTTACCTCCATTAAATTATAATAGTTGGCTTAAAAATAATGGTCTCTGCGCATAGTTCAGTCCCTTCATTCATCATTCACTATTAGAGTATCACACTATCTCTAAAACGAATAATATACCTCTTTCCCCTCAAGAAAATCGCGACATAGGGTGCTGCATATTTTGGAGGCATGCTCTTGAATCCAGCCGTTCCTCTCAGGATCATGAAGTAAAAATACGTAACTAATAAAAATATCCATAAATATTTGTCCTTCAATGTACCGAATCTCATCAAGCGAAAAGCTTGATTTAGAGGCATAACCATCCAATAGCGTTTTGGGGAGCTCACTTTTCAGCATGGAGGATGCAGAGCCCAACGTAATAGTCTGCAAAATGGGACTGAAAGTGAAATGTTCGGTATTGGTCTACGAAATGTGAATGAGAGAGTCCGCCTGCATTACGGCAGCTCTTTTGGGCTCCTTGTGGAGAGTACACTCGGAATGGGTACTCGTATTACGCTGCGCATTGAGGACATTACCTTCACTACTCATAGTGAAGATGGCATGGATTACGGAGAGGAGATGCTCCGATTGCTGCGTATTGCAATTGTTGACGATGAAATCCTGATCCGCGAAGGTCTGGCCCGAATGATCAGCAAAGAAAACACTGAATTTCTGGTCATCGGCACCTACTCTGATGGGAAACATCTACTTGACGAGTTACCTTCACTTCAACTTGATGTTGTGATTACTGATATTCGTATGCCGCAAATTAACGGCTTTATCAATTGGAGGAAGAGCAGCAGTTCTCTCGTGACAAGGAGGTACGTCACCGTTCCGGTCTCTTACTGACCCTTCTTCAAGTCGNNCGAGCCCCTTCCCCCTTGCTGTTGTCGAGCCTTACTTTGCCCCAGCCTTATTTCTCAGTCTTTGTGTTCAAAGGAAGATCAAGAGAATCCGTCTGTTTTTGTGTAGACAGTCTGCGGCAAGAGATGGCATTTAGTATCGACAGCTTAGAGATTCAAAATGGACTGCACGTCTGTATCCTGTATTCTACAAAGCAACTCTCAGACAGCGATAGGAATGAAATCGGCGATAGGATTCGGATCTCTGCCAATGGTATGATACTGCATGTAGGTACTAGCAGTCCCTATAATGATACCGCCAAGCTTAGACAAGCCTATCTGGATGCTAAGTTAGCCTGCGGCGTCGGCATTTATAATGCCTGACCGACTGCACTATGTAAATATTCAGAACATTCAGCAGCCTGAGATCAATATTCTTGAGCCTTTAATGCGATCAAGAAACCATTAATCCATGATCTGCAGATCCTGAATATGGAGGGTGCTACTACCGATGGGTTGTTGAATCTGCGCAGAAAGAATTGCAAGAATTTGAGGCCCTCNNGATTCAGTGAAATCGAGCGGATCTGAACACCTTAGCGAATATGGTTTTTTTGACACCAAGCTATCTAAGTAAGCTGTTCAAACAAGAGACTGGTCTTACATTAGCGGACTACATTACGGAAATCGGGCTACATAAAGCCAAGCATCTGCTCAAGAATCCCCTGATCTAAATATTCACGAGATTGGAGCAGAAGTTGGATATGGCGATCCCGACTATTTTAATAAGCTTTTTAAACGTGTAGTCGGCGTTACACCCAATGATATAAACGAATTTCTATCGTATAAGGAGCTTGATCACTTGCAATCACAGATTCATACGAGTAGTGATAATCATGAAATCACCGTCTATGACACCACAGAACTATACGGTGAACAAGGTGCGTTCCGCGTCATGCAGTTTTCCAATCAGGCCATTCAAGGTGCGATGGATCTCCATCACCCAGAACGAGTTGTGTTTGAATATCCGCGAGCCATCATTCACTTGATGGAATTCAATGCTCCCTCTTTCGAGGAAGCCTTTCTTATTGGACATGGGATTGGAACGATTGCGGGGCATTTTCTAGACAAAAGATTTAAAGTAGCTGAGCTAGACAGTGAAGTAGTCGATTTAAGCCGCCGCTATTTTGGATACATCCAAGATAACGTAGTGATCGGTGACGGACGTCAGATCCTTGAAGGTGAAGAACCACAGAAATATGATTACATCATCTTGGATGCTNNATTTTTCAGCATCGTGCATTCAAAACTGAATCCCGAAGGGTATCTCCTGATGAATCTAATGGGAAAAGGTGAGAATGACCCACATATTAACGCGATTCACACCACGCTCGCGGAAGAATTCACCTATATCAAATCCTTTTCACTGCCTTCAGATGGGGCTGCGGATCTCAAAAACATCATTATTATAGGTGGATTTAAGCCGATCCGCTTTCAAGCTCGCCACATGGCAGGCTTTAATGAAATCCAGCTTGGGCAAGGATATCTTATTCGGGATTAAGCTATGTATATAAAAATGACCTCATCCTCCACTTCACTGTGGGTTTTGAGGTCATTTTTGGGTTGTTACTATCTGATATCCTTTACACCGGATTAGGGACAAAACTGCCACCTCGGCAATACTTCAAATAATTT
>DOJM01000416.1:3571-4077 GCA_003529225.1 Paenibacillus sp. | reverse complement strand
GATAAGGAACTGGGGCTTCCCGAGTATACAGGGGATGGAACAGTACTTATCCAAAAAGTGACCGAGTATATTGACAGTCATTATCAGGATCCGGAGCTGTCTATTACTCGAGTAGCAGCGCTATTTCATATCAACCAAACCTATCTTAGCAAGCGTATGAAGCAAGAAATCGGTGCTTCATTCCTTGACTATGTCACTGAGCTTCGGATATCGAAGGCGAAGGAGATTCTGGATGACGTAATGCCGAATATCAAAATCGGGGATCTAGCCGTGAAGGTAGGGTATAAGAGCCAGTACTATTTTAGTCGTGTGTTCAAAAATAGAGTCGGCTCAAGCCCCTTAGAGTACAAAAAGCATCCGTTCGGTTATGGATAGGGATCAAGTTAGTAGAACGCCGCAGCAATTAGGCACCACCATATATAAACACGACGCAACCTCGAGGGGGTTGTGTTTTTTATTTGGCGGATTGCTTAGAGGACATGGATAGAAAATAGGTAGGACCTAAT
>DOJM01000416.1:316-3503 GCA_003529225.1 Paenibacillus sp. | reverse complement strand
GCCTTCATGTCAACAAGTGTATACCCAATGTCATTAATTATCTATTTGAAAGAAAGGCCACTTTTCATAATGTTACTATAAGGACATTGACATATGTTATAAGCTTCTATGACGTGTCGGAATCTCGGAAGGGAGGAAAGAGCATCGAGATAAGCTGAAATGGAAGCGCATACCATTTAGGAGATTGATGTTTCTTGACTCAAGAATCAGAAGGGAGTTCGTACGATATGAAGAGGAGTAGAAAATGGGTAGCTCTCGTCATGGTTGCGATCATGATCGTAACCATGATGCCGATCGCGCAAGCGGAAGAGGCGCTGCCGCCTACACAGNNACCTACCGGGAGCAGGTACGGAGGGTGTTATTGCGTCAGTGTATGGGGCGGTATATCACAATCTTGCAGCGGGCTTATCTTATGAGTGGTCACAAGAGCCGGAAGCTTCCTATCCGGATGAAGGCAACACACTTACGGATGGTATATATGGGGCAAGCAATAGATCCGACGTAGCATGGGTTGGACATCATTTGGGTAAGACACGCGAAGTTGTGTTTGATTTGGGGGCGAAGAAATCACTCACGGGTATTAAAGCCAATTTCCTCGAAGATTGGCCAACGAACAATGTACTCGTGCCACTCACGGTATCGATGTACGTCTCCGATGACAAAGTGAACTGGGGACTACTCAAAGACAATGCCACGCAGAAGCTGTGGAATGACGGCAAATACACGGAGACCTATGTGTGGGACGGCAGCAAGGACGGCATTAAAACGGTCGGCCCAGATGCGAAAATCGCGTATGCTCGGTACGTGAAAGTGACATTCACAATGCATACGCGTGCAATGACCTTCGTGGATGAGATTGAAATCCTCGGTGAAGACGGCAAAGTTGCCGGAGCCGTAACTGTTCCAACGCATACGCCGAAATTCTTGGCAGCAGGCGAAGCGACAGCGGGTATCGAGCATCTTGGACTTTTGTATAACGGGCAATATGCGAATGACTTAGGCATCTGGACGAAAGAACGGATCATTCCGAACATTAGTTATGTCGATAAGGACGGCAAGATTAAGGATCGACTCTTCGACGGCGTCCTGTATCTTGGCATTAACTCTCCAAATCCAGGTCGTGATTTCGGCGGGCGGGCTTATCTGGAAGATTGGAAATGGTATCTGGATAAGACCTTTGCGGAAGGCGGCGATATGGATGCGTTAAACGCAGCGGCTAAGGAAGTATCCGATGCGCTGAACGAGTCTGGCGTGAAGGAAAAGGTTGTCCTCATGATTCCGGATCCAGGTGAATCGATCACTAATTTCGGAGCTATTGAACAAGGTGGAGAATCGCTGAACTTCAATGATTCCGTTGGCAAAGAGAAAGCCCTTGCGAACCGTGAAAAAGCAGTTCAATGGTGGCTGCAGCAAGTCAAATCGAGATGGGAAGAAAAAGGGTACGCTAACCTCGAGCTTGTAGGTATGTACTGGTTCGAAGAGCAAATCAGCACAAGCCAATCCGGACCGGATCTGATCCGTTCGGTGAGCAGCACCCTGCATGCCATGCAAATTAGCGGCAAGGACCTGAAGTTCTTCTGGATTCCGCACTTCTTCGCTTATAAAGCGTTCATGTGGAAGGATGTCGGCTTCGATGCGGTGACGATCCAACCGAACTACTTCTTCGAGCCGACGGATATCGAGCGCTTGGAGGATTCTGCGAATCTGGCAAAGCAGTATGGGATGTCCAATGAACTTGAGTTCGATGATCGGATGCTGACGGACGGCGTGTTCCGCGAGCGGTATATCGATTACTTGAACAGCGGTGCGAAGACAGGGCTCATGAAGGATGGCTTCAAATCGTATTACCAAGGCAACAATGCAGTCTATAACACCGCGGTAAGTAAAGATCCAGCGACGCGCGTTCTTTACGACTGGCTGTATCAATTTGTTAAAGGAACGTATCAGGTCAACGAGGCTCCGCCTTCCGAAGTAGACGTGCAGATGAACGGCAAGCCGTTCCAGAGCGGGATGACGCTGCCCGATTCAGAATCCGTATCCTTTACATGGAAGCTTAGAACGGATGATGGTCTGACGAAAGTGACGGCGACGTATGACGGCAAGCCTTATACAGCGGGTACCGTTATTCCGCTTGCAGGCAAGCTTGGCAAGCATGAGCTTAACATTNNTTATCGAAGCAACGACGAATGCATCTGGTATGAAAGCGTTAGTCGACCGCTTCGAAAAAGCGAAGCAATTTACGAATTCTGCAACGGTGCGTTCTTTGAACAACTATTTGGAAATGATGAAGCGCTATGAAGGGAACGATGCAGTGCAAGTCACCAAGTATCTCCAAGGCTTTAACGCAAAGCTGGATGAATTCAAGCAGGNNACGATAAAAGATGAGGCGTACAATACGCTGAAGGAAAGCGTCTATTATCTAATAGGTAATTTGGCGCAGAATAAAACGGTAGAAGCTTCGTCGACCGAAGGCAATAATGCGAATTATGCACCGGCTAAAGCCGTCGATGGATTCCCTGCTTCAAGATGGGCGAGCGAATACGTGGACAATACTTGGTTCCTGGTCGATCTCGATGAAGTGAAGGAAATGGATACGGTTCGAATCGATTGGGAATATGCTCGTGCCGATAAATACAAACTTCTTGTGTCGAACGATAAGCAGAACTGGATCAATGTCATGCCAAATGACGGAATGATTACCGCGCATGATGGCAAAGAAACGATTCAGTTCAACCCGGTCAAGGCAAGATACATGAAGTTACAAGGCATAAAAAGAGCAACCGATTACGGATATTCCATCTACGAGTTTGGTGTCTATAACCTCTCGGGCGCTGTAGACGTGAAGGGCATTGAGGGCATACAAGTAAAGGTTGACGAGGAAACGAAAAAAGTAACGATTGATGGATTGCTGATGAACGGCGTCCTTACAAATGTGAAGTTGAAGGTGCTTGATCCGAAAGGCAAGGTTCAACTCGAAGATGAGACGAAGAGTACAGTCGCGGGAAGCTTTCAATTCACATTCAAACTTACGGGTAATTTAAAGGGAACCAATGAGGCGTATCTATCAACTGGCTATATGAGCGAGCCTGTAAAAGTGACCTTTGAATACTCAAAAGAAAACCCGGGTAAAGGTCACGATAAGTAATGGAGAAATAATCCATCCAAGCAGCAATACGACCCGCGCTGA
>DOJM01000416.1:0-242 GCA_003529225.1 Paenibacillus sp. | reverse complement strand
TCATCTGCGGGAACGATCTTCAAGGTCAATAAAAAATATACTGTAATCGAAGATAATAAATTTGAAAAATTAAGAGGTTTTAAAGAGAAAATTAGTGATGAACCATTGGCCATAAGCTAGATTATATCAAGATATTATTCAGGTTTTAGTGGGATTGTATTATGTATTGTATAATAGAACGACTGCCTGAGCAGGTATTTATAATATAAAACATAGGAGGATACATGTCCTGGAGCAAATTG
>DOJM01000421.1 GCA_003529225.1 Paenibacillus sp. | reverse complement strand
TGATGGAATGAAATGGTTCTGGGATCAATATACAACTGACCCTGAGGAGCGGAAGCAGATCACAGCCTCCCCGCTTCGAGCTAGTGTAGATCAGTTACGCGATCTACCCGAAGCACTAGTCATAACGGGTGAAGCAGATGTNNCGAGGCTTATGCCACCAAATTACGTGAAGCTGGGGTCACAGTCACGGCAGTTCGTTTTCAAGGGATCATACATGATTTCGTGATGTTAAATCCTTTAGCTGAAACCAATGCCAAAAAAGCCGCCATCAAGCTGGCGACTACATGGCTTCGTGAAGGTTTCTAAATAAATATGTTCGTTCACCAAATTAAAAAAAGCCTGCAAATGTGCAGGCTTTCTTTAATTATGAGTTTAATGCTATTTCTATAGCAGAATACCTTTGATGACCCTCTTTTTCGTAGCTCGAAGGTCTCTTATTTGTGAAAAGTACTTTCTTATAGGATAGTACCTTTTATTAGTTTACATAATAATGATTATGTAAACTATTTTATTTTTATAAAATAAGTATCAACAAATATGCCAAATTACCCCTCATCTTCTGAAGCTATTTCTCGCTTGAACTCACTGGTTCGACTCTCCAGATGAACTGAGCCACCATTTCCAATCTGGAAGGTCGTTCCAGAGCCAATCGATAAGATTTTAATAAATTTAATATTAATGCTTGATTCCTCAGAATCATTCAAAATCTCAACATCATCATTCACTTGGTTCGACCAGGTCGCAAGAGGGATGTCTAAGCGTAAAGCCTCTCTATTATTGCTATTAATCTCTTGTATGTTATTTAGGTAATTTTCTTTACTGCCCACGAATTTGGACTGAATCCGCTCTACAGATCCACATAAGAAAATCGAACTGTCAGACAGATTATTAATGTATACATCTTGTATACGCGAGTTGTGCATTGTTAACTGCCTTTTTGGACTTGATCCGGAGCACTTGGAGTATATTCTATCACGCTGTCAAACGCCGAAGAACAATTAATCGTCTGCGTATCCCCTACTAAAAATACCGAAGAACCTGATATCGAAAACACTTTTACCGCGTTTACATTTATTTCTCTGTTAATCACGGTTACTTTCATGCGGCTCCCGCCTTCCAGTTATGTTTATTTCCAAATGCCGTTCTACCGCCGTAACAATATCTCGTTTGATTTGTTCAACAATAGAAGCACTTTCCTCTTCTGTGTATCCACGCCCTTCTTCAGCGGCAGGAAGCTGGCTTACATACTCGTTAATCCGGCCATCCATCTGATTCAGCAGATCCTGGGTTACCATTTGGATATACTGCTCATCAATACTTAAGTTCTGCTCTTTTTCTAAGCGTGAAAATTGAAAAGGAACTTCCTCTTGCACATACTTCAGAATCTCTGGACGGATTTTATCCGATAATGCAGATGCAGAAGGTGTCCCCCCCTCTTGCTCCCCAATAGACTTACCATTGATCATCGCTTCATCCAGATTATTTCCCTCATTTGGTGTAATGCCTATATTTAAAGTGCCTTCCAGCTTTTCGATTTTCAATTGTTCAAAATGATAATTTATAGGACCTATACTTGCAGTTTTATTGTTCTTTATGCTATCTACGTCCCCTTTTAAATCTTGGAGTTGTTTCTCTAGCAGTTGAATCTTTTCTGCTTGTACTCTTAGTGCATTAAAGACTTGCTGAACATAATACGGGTGCATACAACCCCCTCCTATGGTTTATTGTATGCGAAGTATAGGAGCCTAATTCTAGCGGGTATATAGTTCAGTTGGTGGGGGCAAGGGTACAAGAGGTGAATCACTTACCGCTGGTGTTGGCGCTGGAGGAGATTTTGGAACGTCCCCAGTCTGATAACTATGAGACAAGGCATTAATTCGTCCGGATGTGCCGATCTGAAGGACCGATGAATTTGAGATAGTACCAATTTTTAGATTATTGACCGATACGCACTGATATACCGTAATATTCATATAAACCCACCCTTAAGGAGGCGATACTTGATCCACCACATCCGAATCCATTGTATTAGTACTGCTAGCCTGGTTATTCGTAATAATCGTACCAAAGGAATCACCTATGGGGAAGGAGTTGGCACCGGCATAGATTTTAGAGTTACTGCTCAAGATAACAGATGCCGTATTTCCTACTAAGACTGTGGAACTAGGGCCCACACTGTTGATTTTAATGTTGCCGATGATTGAAACCACCAAACCACTCCTCCTTTCGGAATGATAACCTATTCTATGTAGATATTCGCCCAGATGTCACTGAATAAGTCATACGCCCATACAATGGATAAAAAATGAAGGAGGTTCAGCGTTCATGAGTCCGAATAAATCGAACCCTTTAGATTGGATGAACGAAGATCCCTTTTTTAACNNCCTTAAAGTCACTTGAAGAGCAATGGAAGCTGGATCCAAGCCAGATCGATGGCTATGTTGAAAAAATAATCAAAGAAGCTACTGCAGCGACCTCTTCGTCATTTACGAACGAAACCTCAAGTCTGCAATTTGAGCATCTGGACACACATAATTATTTGATCACTAAAATCCGTATTCCAAGTGGAATTCACCCCGAAAGTATTTGGGCACAAATCAACCGAACACAAATCAAATTAAGCGGTATTAGAAAAGATCATAGCGAGATCATCCCACTCCCCATTCCAGTCAATCCGGATCAGAGCAGAGGCACTTATAAACAAGGATCATTGCAATTCAGAATGCCGAAAATGTCAGTAGGTAAATTTAGAGATATCGACATCCGTTATTTATAAAAAAATCCTTAAAATCCCTCCTTTTTGCTCGTCCAAGTGGCGATCACTCCTCAAAAAAACGTCTTAAAACTAAAACAGCGTATAATTTAAGTTATGCGCTGTTTTTTAGGGCGTTTTTCACCCTTATTTATCCTTTATTTTGACTGCAATCACAAAGGAATTTATAAGCTTCATTCTCCGAACTTTAAGGTTCCCTCGCTCATAAGATAGGGTATCAATCGCAAAGGTGGGCTATTTATGTCCAAAAACAAGCGCGGCAAAGCACTCTGGCGTATGCCATCCCGAGGCAGAGGAACATGTCTGATCTGCGGCAGCACTCGTATTAAGCTTTTGTACATCGGAAAAGGACTTTCAGGCGAAAAGGTTAACGTGTGTAAGAAATGCGAGGGTAAACAAGTAACTAACAGTAACTGAACAAAATTGTTCAGAGGATTTCCAGTAATCATTTATTACATGGCGAACGGATTACTGNNCTTCAAAAACTATAGGAGTTCTATACGATACCGCCTTTCCTCACTTGATAAATTAAAACCGACAGATTCATAAAGATGCAATGCAGAATTATTATCGGTTAACACCATTAAATATGCTTCTTCAAGTCCATGTGTTCTGAAATAGTTTAACGCTTGAGAAAGCATGTACCTAGCAATTCCAAATCTTCTCCACGGCTCAAGTACAAAAACATTTTCAATATACCCACTTTCCTCTTCCTGCCATACCATCAAGCTGCCTACAACCCTCTCACCTTCTCGAACAACCATAGAGCTCCAAAGCGGATTTTGCTTAAACTGAGATAGTCGTTCTTTCCCGAGTGGGGTTTCTGGCCAAACCTCTGCTTCCAATTCTAAATAAAGATCTTCTTCTTGTGGCGTCTCCATCATCCAAGTCGCAAATTCAAATTCCTTTTTCAGTTCAGGTACGGTGTAGGAATTATTAAGAGTATGATTCATTTTAAATAAGCTATTGTATTGACAGAAGCCCTTTTCTTTTTCAAAAAATTTCGTATTTGCGATCTCCGATGCGTTATTCCCCACACAGAGCGTCGTTTTGTTCTCTGCTGATAAAGTTTCCTTCAATTCAAGTGCTCTCAAGAGCAGCGTTTGATACAAGCTCTCTAATAAATCATGGTCTTCTTCTCGTTCAGGTATTGTTTTCAAATTCAAATAGATCGAATGTCTGCTTTCCTTTGAACGCCCAGGCGGCACAATATTTATGATCTCTACTTGACCTTTGGCAACCATTTTCCCGTTTTCAAAGGCGCAGTACACATTCGCCCAGTTTTCCTCATCACCAACCCACCAAAAAACAGCATTTCCCCGCGAAGTAACCGAGTTATATAACTCACCCAGTAACGGCATATCCCCTTGTTCAAAATGACGAATCGTTATTCCTTCTGATGAAAGAATCGTAGATTTTGTCAAAACAAAACCCCTTTTCATATAAATTTTGGCATACATTAAGGGTAGCACATCTCTTCCAATTTCACTTGTTAATGAATAGTTATAATTAATTCTTATCTTATGTAGCTTGCGATTATACCCCCTGACCTGCAGCCCTTGAGATCATATAATAGTCGTTGAAAGTCACCAGTGTGTTGCCCACAATTTTTGAATAACCACTATTTAATAATGCTCTAATTCTTTGCTCAGCGGTAGGAATGGCCTTGGTAATCATCGTATCAACCCTAAAACAATCATAGAACTCCTTCTCAATCATTGAGAGGATCTCTGTCAGAACTCCTTCATTCTCCAATCTCGAGATCAGATCAAGCCTTAGAATACCAATCAGTCCTACCCCTTCAACGCTCTCATTTCTCGCAAAAAATTCAATAGTGCCAACCGCTTTATCACTATCTTTCTCCACAATAGTAAATCGAACGTAACCATGCCCTGCATATTCATCCAGCCAGAATCGTATACAGCCACTCATCTCTTCTATCGTTTGAAAGTTAAAATCGTTATTACAGTTATCGCTATTGAAGAGCGGGATAGAAGCAGCGTCAGAATAACATTCTAGTAGGTCTTCAGCGTCATCCTCTTGAACCAATCTATACACCAATTGCGCACTTTCAAATACCGGGCATACCTGATATGGGCTAATGGACATCTTAAATTCCTCCTTCACTTGTCTATCATGCTTAACAGGGAGCAAATACCCTATTTAGATTTAAAATCAAGAGTTGCTGCTCCGTTCAAAATGAGGTCGTGTTCGTCATTCCACAGACGAACACGACCTCTTGTGACACGGAGTATTTATATGCCCTCTACCCCTACGCATTCCCCGAAAAATTTAATTGCCAGGTCACACCAAAACGATCCGCTACCCATCCAAATTTCGGACTAAATGGATAGCTTCCAAGAGGCATTAGGACCTGTCCACCTTGCGCTAATGATTCGTAGACCCGATCAATCTCAGCTTCACTCTCACAATTTACATATAAGGATATCGCTGGAGTAAAGGTAAACCCGTGCTGAACATAGCTATCTATACACATAAATACTTGTCCATGCAAAGAAAAGGAAGCTTGCATTACACTCCCTTCAGGTCCTGCTTCATTCGCTCCATATCGCTTAATGCTAATAACTTCGGAATCATCAAACAAAGACGTATAGAAATTCATAGCTTCTTCTGCCTTACCCTCGAACATTAGAAAAGTCATGATCTTTTGATTCGTTTCCTTCATGATTGTCCAGCTCCTTATTGTAATTTAATATAGATCATTTCATATCATTAACGCTTTCGTATACTTTCAAACGGGCATACACGGTTTCGAGAACCGGATACGCACCTTGACCCGGAACAGCCATAGCCAAAAGTGCGCCATGCAGATGGTCTGCTTCTANNCGATGCATGGATGAAGTAAACTGGGGTAGCACAGAAAGCATCTTTTGCATCGTGGAAGCTGACATTTCCGGTCCCACAGGCATTCCAGCATTTTGAGCCAAACTCACAATCTCTTGCAAAAGCTGCTCATAGATAGCACGTGCTTTTGGAGATGCTAAAATTGGTCCAACTGAGCTATCCATTAAAGTGGTAATCCCACTTAGACTAGCTACAAATATATATTTCTGCCACACCTCGCGCTGAATGTCAGAACTTAATGTCACAGTAAAACCAGCATGATCCAAATGACTCAACAGCCACTGTGTTCGTTCTGACTCACCGCCTGCCCATTCACCAAACACAATACTATGGAACGAACTGCTTTGAACGATAGTCCCTATTGAATCTAGTGTTGTTTCTATATAACAAAGACCACCCAGTACATGTTCTGGACCAAACCGCTTCTGCAAAATGCTAAATTGATCATAACCATTGAGGAGCGGGAGGATCAGTGTATGTTCACCGACGTAGGGTTTAATGTCATTCATCACCTGAGTCAAATGGTATGCCTTGACCGCTATAATAATGCAGTCGAAAATCTCTGCTTCTTCCCTATTAGAAATCGTTCGTACAGAAGTCTGAAAATTCCCATGAACACTTTTTACAATCAAACCGTCCGCTTCTAACTGAATCTGTTTGGCATTTCGAACGAGAAAAGTTACATCTTCTCCTTTTTGTACTAGACGCCCCCCGAAATATCCACCTATAGCTCCTGCACCCACGATAAGAAAACGCATAATAGTCTCCCC
>DOJM01000242.1:3409-3665 GCA_003529225.1 Paenibacillus sp. | reverse complement strand
AACATAGGGTAGATGAAGTCGCTAGCGAATTCATCGCGCAGGTCGTCGATGTATACTTTCGAAGCGCCGGTTGCTAGTGCTTTTTCCTCCAAACCGTCGAGTTCTTCCTTTTGGCCGATATCGGCAGTGAAGGCAATGATCTCCGCGTCATAAGTTTCTTTAAGCCATTTCAAAATAACGGATGTATCTAGTCCGCCGGAATAGGCGAGTACAATTTTTTCTTTAGCCATGGTGTGGCAACTTCCTTTCGTGTGGG
>DOJM01000242.1:1409-3289 GCA_003529225.1 Paenibacillus sp. | reverse complement strand
CGCTCCTACAGTTCCAAAAATTCCGCTCCATTGCTCCATCGTCCAAAACCTAACTTCGCTCAGCATTAATCCAATTTATATAGTGATTTATATAATTCAACTTAGATTAGGCTTCTGTGATCATCCAATTCAAACATTGGATTGGATCTAAAGCAACAACTAGATATCGAAATATTGTACTGAATATTTATTGCTGGGCACAATGCGATATGCGGAAAATCTCCCTATAATAAGCTGATTATTACACAAAAATTCAGATTTATAGGGAATTCCCCCCTATANNTATAGGGAGGTTTTCCGTATAGTTCCCTATTTTCGTAAGTTAAGTTTTATCCTAATATTCTATTACTCTATAAATTTTTCCTTATCCCATTAGGGCAGCCATTAAAGCTTTTTGCGCATGCAGGCGGTTCTCCGCTTGATCAAAGATCACCGAGTTAGGGCCATCAATGACGCCTGTGCTGACCTCTTCCTCTCGGTGGGCTGGCAGGCAGTGCAGGAAGAGATAATCGCTCTTCGCGCCTTTTACAAGCTCCTCATTAACCTGATAGTCCTTGAATGCCGCTTCACGCGCCTTTTGCTCCTCTTCGAAGCCCATACTCGCCCATACATCTGTATAGATGACGTCAGCGTCTTGTACAGCTTCTTGCGGGCTGCGGGTGACCACAATCTTCGCTCCGGTTTCTTTAGCGATCTCACGAGCTTCTGCTACAACCGCTGCATCTGGCTCATAACCTTCCGGTCCAGCGATAGATACGTCCACGCCCAGCTTAGCTCCGCCAATCATTAAGGAATGCGCCATATTGTTGCCATCGCCGATGTAAGCCAGCTTCAGGCCTTTGAGCTTTCCTTTGTGCTCGTAAATCGTTTGGTAATCCGCCAGCACTTGGCAAGGATGCGCCAGGTCGCTAAGGCCGTTGATTACGGGAATAGAAGCATAACGAGCGAGGTCTTCAACCTTGTCATGGCCGAAGGTACGGATCATAATCCCGTCGAGATAACGCGACATTACTTGCGCTGTATCTCCAACCGTTTCTCCGCGTCCAAGCTGAATGTCATTTTTGCTCAAGAAAAGGGCATGCCCTCCCAGCTGATACATTCCAACTTCAAACGACACACGCGTACGTGTAGAGGATTTTTCAAAAATAAGACCAATCGTTTTCCCCTTCAGCGGCTGAAATTCTTCGCCATTCTTCTGCTTTTTCTTCAGCTCAATCGCTGAATCTATTAAGTACGTAATTTCCTCCGGGCTGTAATCGTTCAGCTCTAGTAAATCACGGCCTTTCAGTTGCTGCGCAATGGTGATCTTGTTACTCTGTACGCCCTGACTCATGAGCTTACCTCCCCGTTTGCTTGTTTAGCATAAGTATGAATGAGTTCGGAGACGATGTCTACCGCTTGGTCGATCTCCTCTTTACTTACATATAGATTAGGCAACAAGCGAAGGACATTAGGACCCGCTGTCACGAACAACAGACCTTTCTTTTGTCCAGCCAAAACAATATCGCCCACTGGTGATTGACATTCAATCCCGATCAACAGTCCTTTACCACGGATATCCTTCACAAAAGAACAGTCCGCCAACTTCTCTTTCAAAAGACCTGTCAGGTACTTACCCATTTCTTCGGCGCGTTGTGGAAGCTCATCCTCCAGCATTGTCTCAATCGTCGCTGCCATAACCGCTGTTGCCAGTGGTGTTCCCCCGAAGGTGGACGCATGGCTGCCAGGTGAGAACGCTTCACGCAAATACCCTTTGCCAAGCATTAAGCCCGCTGGGAACCCACTAGCAATCCCTTTAGCCAAAGTGAAAATATCTGGTTCAATTCCATAATGCTGATGAGCGAACAGCTTGCCTGTACGTCCCATACCTGTCTGTACCT
>DOJM01000242.1:0-1277 GCA_003529225.1 Paenibacillus sp. | reverse complement strand
CTTAAAGCCTGCTGGAAGCGGCAGGAAGCCTTCTTTCACCTTTTGCTGACCTGTAGCTGTTAGTGTGGCTAATGTACGTCCATGGAAGGATTGTTCAAATGTGATGACCTCATAACGGTCTACACCTTTTACCTTCTGGTGGTAACGACGAGCCAGCTTAATAGCAGCCTCATTCGCTTCTGCCCCACTATTGCAGAAAAACACTTGATCAGCGCAGCTATTCTCTGTCAAAAGGTTTGCAACTTTGTCCTGTCCAGGAATATGGAACAGGTTCGAGACATGCCAGAGCGTGTNNCCTAGACTGGTCACAGCTAATCCACTTGTGAAATCAAGATACTTATTGCCCTTATCATCCCATACCCAGGTGCCTTTGCCTTTAACTAAGCTGAGATCATATCTGGCGTAAGAAGGGAACACCGCGCTCAGCTTGCCTGCTGCTGCATCCGGTGTACCTGATCCTAATGTATCGGTCTGTTGTGCGCCTCTTTGCGAATCCAATTCAGCTTGTGTAAGCTTGCTCATTCTAAGTCACTCTCCCATCGGCTGCTCCTGTGTACCAGGCAGCACCTTTAATTGATACTCATCTATGATTCTACGAACGAATAATACGTGTACCTATCGCTTCACCTTGTAGTACTCGACTAAGCACCCGCGGTTCTTTTCCATCCACAATAATAACCTCTGAAACGCTGCCTTGAATGCAATCGATAGCTGCCCGTACTTTTGGGATCATGCCGCCGTAGATTTCTCCACTTTCAATTAAAGCTTCGATTTCCTGTACGGTAACGGATGGAAGCACAACCTTTCGACCCTCCACCGTACTCATAATGCCAGGCACATCAGTGACTACGATCATTTGGGGAGACTCTACATAAGAAGCAACTGCCCCTGCTGCTGTATCTGCGTTAATATTGTAGCGCTGACCTGCAGCATCTACACCGATAGGTGCAATGACAGGAATATATCCCATCCCAACAATACCAGTTACGATCTCAGCTTTTACTTCCGTTACTTCTCCTACCAAACCTACTTCAGCGCTATTAGCTACGNNAGAGCTAGACCGCCACTTCCTTGAATTCGCCTTACAATCGCCTTGTTGATACTCCCTGCCAGTGTCATCTCTACGACATCTAGTACTGCCTCGGTGGTTACTCGCAGACCGTTCACGAAGCTGCTTTCAATGCCCAGCTTTGCTAGATTCTCTGAAATGGCTGGCCCTCCGCCATGAACAATTACAGGCTGAATGCCTTCCTGCTGCAAATCTCGTAAATCTTCGA
>DOJM01000609.1:1759-2848 GCA_003529225.1 Paenibacillus sp. | reverse complement strand
CCTAAAGCAGGAAAAACGCTCCTCTTGAAAGAAATTGCCAATAGTATTTCCACTAATAATCCTGAGATTGAACTCTTTGTATTGCTAATAGATGAGCGTCCCGAAGAAGTAACCGATATGCAGCGTTCAGTAAAAGGCGAAGTGGTTGCATCGACGTTTGATGAGCTTCCAGAGAATCATATTAAGGTGGCCGAACTTGTGTTGCAAAGGGCTCTTCGTTTAGTTGAGCACAAGAAGGATGTAGTTATTCTTTTAGATAGCATTACCCGTCTTGCACGTGCGTATAATCTTGTGGTTCCACCATCTGGACGTACACTTAGTGGGGGGATTGACCCAGCAGCCTTTCATCGGCCGAAGCGGTTTTTTGGCTCTGCACGTAATGTGGAAGAAGGCGGTTCACTGACTATTTTAGCAACTGCTTTAATTGATACCGGATCACGTATGGATGATATTATTTATGAAGAGTTTAAGGGTACTGGTAATATGGAGCTTCATTTGGACCGCAAATTGGCGGAACGCCGTATTTTCCCTGCTATTGATATTCGTCGTTCAGGTACACGTCGTGAAGAAGTACTCTTGAGCAAAGAAGAGCTTGATACGATCTGGGCGATTCGCAAAAACATGAATGAATCCTATGATTTTGTGGAGGGATTCANNNNGCTGAGTTCTTAGCATCATTTGACGTTGCGGGAGCTAAACAATCGCCAAATGGAACTGCAAGTGGCGGAGGAACTTCCAACAGTGGTACGGCTGCTCGTCGCACAACACGGGCGAAGACTTCATCAGTACCTACAACTTGAGAATTGATAATTAGAGGAGACTAACATGTATTTGGTATATGCCGACGGGCAAGGAAACGTATATGATCATCCTGAACTGTACGGGCTAGCCCGTAGCGGAGATATGATCGTTGAAATGTTGGAGGAAGAATTGATCCCGCTGCCTGAAGGCGCTACTCTTGTGGGCTTGCCAAGTACGCGGGCGGTGGGCATGGATCCTGAGACCGGCGAAATGATGTCGCTGCCAGATGGCTCACAGGCTGTAGGCGCACTGCTGCCTCAGGGCTATACTCGCTTGTGTCTTCCTGGG
>DOJM01000609.1:352-1663 GCA_003529225.1 Paenibacillus sp. | reverse complement strand
GTTGGCGAGTTGACCGCCAAATATCCTGAAAACCGTCTCTATGAGCATCTTTCTAACTGTGCGCTTGGTTATGAATGCCTCACTTCCTCCAACACCTTCTTAGGGCGTTGGGAGGGCGGTGTACCTGTCTCATATTCATGTAATGCTGGATGTTTTGGCTGTATTTCTGAGCAGCCTGATGATAGTGGTTTTGTGTCACCACAGACTCGGATGAATTTCCGACCAACGGTCAATGAAATTTCACAAGTTATGTTGGAGNNTGAAGACGCCTGAATCGATTATCAGTTTTGGACAAGGCTGTGAAGGGGAACCTTCTACGCAGGCAAAACTTATTATAGAAGCAATTCGTGAAGTGCGCTCGATTACAGATATGGGCTATATCAACATCAACACCAATGCCGGATTAAGCGATCATATGCGAGGGATCGTTGATGCTGGGCTGGATCTGATGCGTGTCAGCACGATTAGTGCTCTAGATGATCATTACAATGCTTATTACAAACCACGTGGCTACACATTGGCTAATGTAGAGAAGTCTTTGAAATATGCTGCCTCGCAGGGTGTTTACACATCGATCAACTACCTGATTTTCCCTGGAGTAACTGATCGCGAAGAAGAGATTGAGGCGATGGTGGAGTTTGTAAGACGTACGGATCTGAAGCTTATTCAGATGCGTAATCTGAACATTGATCCAGAGAGTTATCTGGAGTTAATTCCTCCTGCTAAGGGTGAAATTTTCGGCATGAAGACGATGCTGGAAATTTTCCGGGACGAATTGCCGGATGTTGTTATTGGTTCTTACACACATGTACCACCAGCAAATATGGCTCGGGTAAAGCAACGGGAACTCAACATTTAATAGAGTAAATGTACCAATGAATTACCAATGAAACATATTGATCAATTGAATTTTTCGTGCTAAAATACCACACTGTAATCATATAACTCTGGGTCCGCATGAGGCTTAGGGCATGAGAGGTGAAATTCAAAATGCAAGCAGCAATTCAACCAAAGTATAACTTAACTAAGGTAACCTGCGCATGTGGCAACTCTTTCGAAGCTGGCTCTGTTAAACAAGAGCTTCGTGTTGAAATTTGCTCCAGCTGCCATCCTTTCTTCACTGGCAAGCAGAAGTTCCTGGATGCCGGCGGTCGCGTTGATAAATTCAAGAAGAAATACGGTATCTAATTGGAGTAGCCGCTTAGCGGCTTAATGGTTAGATCGAGCCCCCAGCTTTCACGCTGGGGGCTCATTTTATGTCTTGGAGTTGATTTTTGTCCGAGCGTGAGCTATACTTATCTTCGCCGTGCT
>DOJM01000609.1:0-268 GCA_003529225.1 Paenibacillus sp. | reverse complement strand
TCAGGTCCGGAAGGAAGCAGCCATAAGTAAGTTACTCTTGTGCCGGAGGGTGGCCTAGCCCGAGCAGTCATGTAGGGTTGCCGCTTGGATCGTAGTCATCAATAACAGGTGCACGGTTTATAATTCTGTTTATAACAGCATCTTTGCCACAAGCAAAGATGCTTTTTGTTTTTGGTCAATAGCCGATGAATATAGTATAATAAATTTGCGACAAATGCCGGGAAAGAGGCAGCCTAAGAGAGGGTAATGCATAGTGGAACATATGGCG
>DOJM01000169.1:6266-6549 GCA_003529225.1 Paenibacillus sp. | reverse complement strand
AGTTCCGCAAACTTTACATACGTGGTGAGCCAATTTCAACTCTCCGCATTGTTCGCATTTCACCATGCCCGGCACAACCAACTTAAAGTGGGTGCGACGTTTGTCACGGCGTGTTTTAGACGTTCTACGTTGTGGTACTGCCATGTGTTCCACCTCCTTGTGATATTTCTGTCAGCCTGCTCCTCTAGAAGCAGAATGTGTTTTGTTGTAATGTTTCATTTGAAAAAGTCTTTCAACCCAGCGAGTCGAGGATCGATCACTGTGTTGTCGCAACTGCAGGTGC
>DOJM01000169.1:3132-6244 GCA_003529225.1 Paenibacillus sp. | reverse complement strand
ATAAGATCCACAACCTCATCCTTGACGTAAATGAGTTCCTCATCTTCGTCATCATCTGGAAGAACTGGCTGCTTAAGCCACTTGAAAGTCTCAGCAAAAGGAATGTTCAAATCACTTTTGACCTCCGTGAGACAACGTGAACATAACATGTCCACATCTCCACTCAGTTTCCCCACCACGTTCACACAATCGGCTCCCGCGGGCAGCGCTTTAAGGTCCACTGAGAGCGGAGCAACAGATAGAATATCCTTGCGCCCTTTGACTACCTCGCTGACATCCACAACATCGTGAATATGTAACGGTTCGTCGGCATTCGCTAATTTGCGAAAGTGAATCTGCATAACTTATCACTCCCAAACAAACAAAATTTATTATACCTAGTATTATATACCTTTGTCAACCATTTTCCCTTTATATTGTTTCAGGAATTGGAGAGAATTATAATATAACTATTAGTGTAAATCAAAATGACAGCTTATGCGAACAGATAATGGTTACATACGGAGGGAAGCAGCAGTGACAACGGTTGGAATAATAGCAGAATACAATCCATTACATAACGGACATGTCCATCACTTCACCGAAGCCAAAAGACTATCTGGCGCTGAGCACGCCATCGTCGTCATGAGCGGTCCCTTTACTCAGCGCGGCGAGCCGGCGGCGGTGAGCAAGCAGGCCCGGACCGAGATGGCGCTACGAATGGGCGCCGACCTCGTCATTGAACTGCCGGTGGCCTATGCCGTTCAACCGGCAGAATGGTTCGCCTTCGGAGCAGTTGCACTGCTGGAAGCGACCGGAGTCGTGGACAGCTTGTGCTTCGGCTCCGAAGCCGGCACTTTGGGTTCGCTGCTTCCTCTGGCCAGGTATCTGGCAGAGGAAAGCAGCGAACTTCAGAGCGAGATCCGCCGCCGCATGGCGTTCGGAGCGAGCTTCCCCGCCGCGTACAGTGCAGCGGCGGCGGTGGCCTTTGAAGGGACTCTCCATGAAGAGGAGAGTCCCGGCGATGCTGGCGAGCTGCTGCGCCAGCCGAATAACAGCCTTGGCTTGCATTATCTCATCGCCTTGCGTCGGCTAAATAGCAAGATCGAGCCGCTAACTGTTCCGCGAACGGCAGCCGGATTCCATGACCCTTTGCAAGTTGGCTCATCGATCGCAAGCGCCACCGCAATTCGCAAGCTGCTGCATGAAGGAGGCTCTCCAGCAGCATACATGCCGGAATATAGCGTGACCATATTAGAAAGAGAGCATGCAGCAGGTAGAGGTCCTCTGGAATTGGAGCATTTCCGAGGTCCCCTCCGTCACCTGCTCTCTACACGTAACGCTGCCGAGCTACGAACCATCCAAGACATGAATGAAGGTTTGGAGAATAGAATCCTTCGTCTTATGCCTGATCTTGAGCAATTCTCTATCTCGGGTTTGCTTCAAGCTCTTAAGAGCAAGCGTTACACACATACACGACTGCAACGTCTCCTGCTACACATTTTGCTAAATCATACAAAGGAAGAAATGACCCCTTCTGTACTAGCTGAGGGGCCCGGTTATATTCGAATCCTTGGTTTTAGAGAAAGTGGACGAGCTCTCCTTAAAGAGATGAAACTAACAGCAACCTTACCCATCGTCATCCGGCCGTCACTGTGCTCCCATCCACAACTTGATCGAGACCTTCAAGCCGCGTCTGCTTTTGCGGGAGCTTTTCGAGAACCTCATAGAACCGATATGTATCGCGATTATTTGGAACCTCCGGTCATGGTTTGACCGGTAGTTCCGCCATATACTTCAGCGCTTCATCCAGTGTCGATACGGGTACTAACTTCATAGATGTACCGATTTTATCAGCTTTTGCTTTGGCTTCGTCGTAATTCTTAACAGGTACGAAAAAAATCTCCGCCCCTTCTCGATCCGCAGCCACGATCTTGTGTTTCACTCCACCGATAGCACCTACCACACCCTCGGCGTCGATCGTGCCCGTTCCTGCAACCTTATGACCTTTAGTTAAATCACCAGGCGTAAGACGGTTGTAAATCTCCATAGTGAACATTAGTCCTGCTGAAGGTCCGCCAACATTCGTATCCACAAAGCTGACTGCTTTTCCTTGTTCTTTAGGTTTTACCTTTTGAACTGCGGCTATAGTGACTCCAAAACCATGCCGAACTGCAGTACCTTCTTTATCTTTGATCTCGACCAGCGTCACTTGCTCCTTTACTTCCTTACCGTTTCTTTGTAAAACAACAGCGACCTGATCACCGATTTTTTTTGTTGTAAGTAAAGCAGAAAGTGCTTCTGGATCTGCTACCTTCTGTCCTTCTACACTTATGATTCTGTCACCCNNTACAAATAATCCACTACATCCTCATACGGAATTCCTGCAGCATGATAAGCCGCTTGAACGGAATAAGATTGGGAGCTATTCATATAAAAAACCTGCTCCGCAGCATACTCGTCTTCAGACTTATCCCCTAACCGCGTTTCTTTCCGCACTACCTCTGAATTGGAGTTAAAAACAGAGGCGACCAGCAACGCCACATTAGCGTAACTAGCAGATACTGTAGTCATCATGAAGGTTCCTTCTTCAGCTGGATCAGCATTCTCCACTTTAATCATAGGGGCAACTTCAGATGCACTACCCGGTTGATATACAATGTACGGGGTGTTCATGANNCAAATACATACACGATAACTACAAACGTAAAGAGGTAAGCTGTGGCGCGGAATCCCGGCCGATGCTTCAGCTGCTTCACTGCTCTTCCCTTCTTTCCCACGGCACATTTAGGATATGAATGTTTGAACTTCATTACCGCTTCGACTAGTGGTTTGGCATGATGGTTGTCTACTCTGCATAAATTGATAACACATCCGCTATGCCTTAAGTTATGAAGAGGTGATTCTAGAAATGAACAATATTAAAATACGCCGGCTAGCTAATCGCTCCACACCTTTTCTATCCGGGGTGATCGCAATCCTGTTAGCCGTTGCCATTATCATCTCACCAGAGAGCACTTTCGAGGCTTCTCTCCAAGGGTTAAAGCTCTGGTGGACACTCGTATTCCCTGCACTTCTCCCCTTTCTGATGCTGTCTGAGATGCTAACCGCTTCGGGCTTCGTGCATGGTTTG
>DOJM01000169.1:0-3127 GCA_003529225.1 Paenibacillus sp. | reverse complement strand
TGGCGCTTGGAATCACCGCTGGATTCCCCGGCGGGGCCGGAGGTGTAATGCAGCTTCATAAGCAGGGCAGCATTTCGGACAAGGAAGCCGCTCGTCTTGCTTCACTTACACATTTCGCCAGTCCAGTAACCCTGCTCATTGTGATTGGTGTAGCTTTCCTACATAATTCTACAGCAGGTTACTTTCTGCTTGCTATCCACTGGGTTTCAGGACTTCTGGCCAGCTATACAGATGCTCTGTTAAATGGCCGGCTAGACAATCCACAACCTTCTATAAAGGAAAACATGAATACCAAAAGGCCTTCTTTATACAGTCGTGTCCAGCTTGCAGCCACTGAAGCCCGATCAAGAGATGGCCGAAGCTTCGGTAGACTCCTTGGGGAGTCAGTAGCTACAGCGGTGCAAAATTTGATGGTTGTGGGCGGTTACATGATTATGTTCGCCGTGGTCATCAATATTATTACTACTGTACTTCCTGCATTGCCAGCCGCTCTGCCAGCGAGCTTGCTCGAGATTCATTTAGGAGCCGACGCTATAAGCAAAGGGCTCTCAAGCATCGGAGCCGGATCATCAGGAGCACTAGGCTTGGCCTTACTTTCTGCTGCACTAGGCTGGAGCGGGCTCTGCGCGCAGCTACAGGTGCTGACGTTGCTTAAACAAGCAAATGTCCGATTCCTCCCCTATGCTGTCGTTCGCCTGATGCATGGCGTTTATGCTTTTTTATTATCACTGCTACTATGGAAACCACTTTTGGTAATAAGTGAAGCTGCTTTGCCTGCGCTCGCTGATTCACAATCCATACCAAACAGAACCATTAATGTAACTGCCATATGGAGCTCTTTTCCACAGTTGCTTAGTTTGCAATCTCTTCTGCTTATCATCTTACTGGCATTATCCGCAGCGATATATCTCGTTAGTGCTTTTCGCCATCGACTCGATTAAATTTAAGCTTCATCGCCTGTTCCACCTCAGGCGTCACGAAGTCAGACACATTCCCACCAAAATGGGCAATTTCTTTTACAACGCTGGAGCTTAAATAGGAATATTTCGGATTAGTCATCATAAAGATTGTTTCCGCATCCGGATCCAGACTATGGTTGATGGATGCATTTTGCAGTTCATATTCAAAGTCAGTTACGGTACGAATACCACGTACAATGACTTGAGCATCTTTTTGACGAACATAATTGACTAGCAGATCCCTAAAGCTGTCGATTTCCACATTGGGAATATCAGCCGTTGCCTGTCTTAAAAGCTCTGTTCGTTCTTCAACAGTAAACAGCGGGTTCTTACTCAAATTATTAAGCACCGTTACGATTAAACGGTCGAATTGCTTGGATGCGCGCCGAATAATATCCATATGTCCCATAGTCACGGGATCAAAGGTGCCTGGATAGATGGCAACACGTTCTTTTCTAATTTGCTGACTCATTCTCTACNNCTTTCCACAGAAGGATTAGCTTCATACTGATAAATAGAAATTGTCGTTTCTCCGTATACGGCCTGACGCAGCCTATAAAATCCCGGGATATCTTCAGGATAGGCATAACTTGATTCATGCTCCAGAACAATGATTGCGTCCTCTTGCAGCATTCCTGTTTCTACCATAGACAGCATCAGCTCATCTCCGTGCTTCAATCGGTAGGGAGGATCTAGAAAGACTAAATCAAAAACACGTCCCCGCTTCTCCAATGCACTGAGCGCTCTTCCTGCTTCATTTCGGTACACTTGCGCACTTGCTTCAAGATTAGTTGCTTTCAAATTGGCACGAATTGTGTCAATGCTCTTGGGATCCATATCTACAAATACGGCGCTTTCCATCCCTCNNCCACCTGTACCTGCGAACAAGTCCAGCACCGCTCCACCTTCAAAATATGGACCGATCATACTGAATACAGCTTCCTTCACCTTATCGGTTGTAGGTCTTGTTCCACTTCCTGGCACACTTTTTAGTGGTCTTCCTTTTGCACTTCCCGATACCACTCTCACCGTCAATCACCCGCTCTATGTCTCTGTTTGTTATACCCAAAAGGGCATAAGTCCACGCCTATCGTAACACATTTGCGCGATGAAATAAAAAATTTGTCTAGATATGAAAAACGGAAAGATCAAGACTATTCCGATAAATAAGTCTTCCTTATGTATAAGACTGGGCTTACAGGGACATCATGTAATTATCGACACCACAAATGTCGTTGACAACCGCGGAGCAGGCTTACGTTTCCCCATAAGCTCTTCGTCCGGTTTCTCCTCTCCCATGAAAGGGGCCCTAGAGATAGGGCCCCGAATTTATGTTTAAAGACATTAAAAGTTAATATTATATAAGTAATAATCAATACAAAATACTAGTTTCGGGTGATGTCCCTACATTGGAAGTTACATATGTCCGTACCTATAACTTATTCACATGTACTACGGAGCAAACATTTATATATTTTCCGAATTAGGATTCAAGCACTTCATGATGGGACCGCTACACAAGCAATAACGCAATTCAGTAACGTCTATCGGTTGTGTATGTATGCACGAAATTTAAACCTTTGACAACAAATTACTCATCAATACTGGCGGGCACGATGCTTCTGTTGTGAATAAATCTAAAAAAAACTGTTTCAGCATTCCATATCATCATCCGCGCTTAATTCATCATCGATTTGCAGTTGTCTTTTTTTGTTTATATTCCGTAACACAAGATGTGTAAGAAAATGAACAATTGTAACAGCAACAAAGATTAAAATCATATTCCACACTTTTCTTTCTCCCGCCAAAATGATAAGCAACGAAACACAAATCCCACCTGCAATAATACTGTTAATGAGCAGCTTTTTGTTAGTTTGACTTGGGGAATCCCAAATATCAACACCCACAGACAAGTTCCGTATTCTTATATATATTCCAATACCAATCAAACACAAAAACTCAACTGCAAATTGTGCAATCGGAGCATTCATTATGAATTGTTGAATCAATATTGAAATCATCAAACAATTTACTAATATTTGATAAGCATCACTTTGAATCATTCTTCTTTGAGATACAATTCGTTCATCATTAATTTTACTTTTTTTCATTTTTATCCCTCCCTTATTCTCAATTATAATATATTTATTACATAATGCAATTTATAT